>NZ_JAGWCX010000057.1:0-27217 GCF_020657775.1 Clostridioides sp. ZZV14-6345
TTTTTAACTGTCCGATATAAAGGTCTCAGTTCATTTTTATATCACCCCACATCATTGTACATTTCAGGTGGCGATATGAGAACGAAATAGAATTTTATGTTTAGTAGTATTTAATTTCATTAATATATTATTTCAGGGAAACGTTTCCCAAAGCGGAAACATCGTTGCCATCGTTTTGAGACAAAGTTATAATTATTAAGTAGCTTACAAGTAACGACGACATAAAGGTGAAAAAATGCGCCTATAATCGTAGACGCAACTTGAACTTTACATTTAGAAACAGAAAGATGGTGGGCATTTCCGCAGAATACGAGTACAATCACATTACAGTTTAATTCAACAGGAGGTCGCATTATGACATTAGGAGAAAAAATATCAAAACTTCGCAAGGAGAACAATATCACTCAAGAACAGTTGGCATCTATGTTTGGGGTATCAAGGCAGGCTATTAGCAAGTGGGAAAGCGATGTAGCATATCCTGAGACGGATAAACTGTTAAAGATGAGCGAGATGTTTAAGTGCTCGTTGGATTATCTATTGAGAGATAGTGAAGCTGCTCAAATCCCGCAATATAAAGCGTCGGTGCTTCAGAGCATTGATTACAGCCGTTTTATTGGAGCGTGGTGCAATATCGATCTAAAGAACTGGGACAGCGGTTATTATATGGCTGCTATTATCGGGCAGGACAATCAATACATTTATTTTTATCAAACGGATAGAAGCAAAAGCCTAAAATATGGGATAGTATTAAAACAACATATTGATACTGTTACCAAACTTGAATTGGGAATAAAAAAGCAAAATTTGCTTCCGGTACTTCCCGACACCATGCCATCTATTTGCGATCCGTTCAAGCCCCTGCTTGACAGGATTTGCACCGTACAGATGCACTCGCCGAACCTTGCAACATTTATACTTTCTACAGATGGGTATCAAAAAGTTATGGTAACATCCATCAGTGCTGACAGTATACAAATCAAGGACAATAACTCAGTTGTTATTCTCAATAAAAAGGATATTGTAGGGATCGTGGAAAGTTAATTCGAGCCATGTGCCGCACAACGGTAAATAAAAAAAACCGTTGTTGTAGCGGCAGAATAGCTATGCCACTAAACAAAATACAGTAACCTAACGGCGGTTTTGAAATCACAATCAAAGCCGCTGTTTTCTTTTTAGAAAGTAAACTTGGTGGGTGTATTAAAGTTACCCTTTTTTAAGGATACGGCGGTATCTAAGGAGGTATCGCCGTGTTTCTTTTTGTTCAATCGATTGGTGATTTATCAAAAAAATCCCAACTTTATCGTGGGGTGATTCCGGACAGTTACACGAAATTAAAAACTACATAGCAGGAAATAAACACGCCTATGCCCGATTGAAATTTGATGAATTTCAGTCGGGCATTTTTGCGTATATAGACCCTCGGTGTCGTTCACCTCCCACCGTCCTTTCAAATTCAGCTCTTAACCAAAATTTGAAAGGATGGTACAACCATGAAAACAATAAACTTGAAAGATTACTATGCCCATGTGACCGAGGACACATATATTGATATTCCCGATGAAGTATTTGACATTTTTGAGGAACACCGCAAAGCGGAGCAAGCCTATCAAAGCAAGGTGTATTATCACAAAGCGTACTACTCCCTTGACCGTGGCGATGGGATTGAACACAGTGCTCTGTTTGTATCCCTCTCGCCCGATGAGATTTACGAGCGTAAACTCACGAGGGAACAGCTCCACGCTGCCATAGCCACCTTGCCTGATAAGCAAGCAAAACGCATCTATGCTCATTTCTTCTTGGGCATGAGTATAACGGCTATCGCTAAAGCTGAGGGAGTGAATAAAAGCCAAGTAACTCGCTCAATTAACCGTGGGCTATCACATCTTGAAAAGTATTTGAAAAATGTTTTGTAACAGGAGCAACAAATAAGCTCCTTTTCTAAAGGTATATGAGAGGAAGTCTTTTCTCTCATATAGCAAAGGTTATATTTCGCTCTTTGACAACCGAATATACGATATTTTGAGTACATTACTTATGTGAGCCGAAAGACAAAGCGACTTAACAGACATCGCCATGACAGCGGTATGGGGAGGTGAATAGAATACCGCCCGAGCGACAAATGGACTGTTAGACCGAGTGTGGCACACTCGTCCGCAATGACCCACATAAGGGATAGTGATACTTCGATACGTTTAGCCCCCGATACGATAGAAACAGGGGGAGTTCCTGCGGTATGCGTGGCTTTTGAAAGGACAAGCTACGGTACTATGGGGCTATGATAGCTGTGCCAACAGCAACTCAAAATATCCCCTTTGTCGGGGTGCGTGGCAAATACGGCAAACAGGTGATTTTATCGCACCGCACTTTTATTTCATGTAAATTTGCGGTGCGTTTATTTATGCTATTTCTAATATGGTGACAAACTTTTCATAAATAGAAAAATTGCTTATACTCTATGTAAGCAATGCACTTGGAGGTGATTGCGAATGGAAAATGTCAAAAATATGCCCAAAGATGCTATGAAAGCTCCTGCCCCCAATCATACATTTGAGAAAACAAAAGCATATCAGGATTTCATAAATGTGCTTTCTCAGATTATAGAAAAACATGGTGCAGAAGTTTTGAATGAAATAAGTGGTACTAAGTAGGAAATACATCTACTTGATATTTTCCAATAATTTATTGGAGGTATGACTATGAACAGGAGTGGAAAAAGATGTGTACTTTACCCTCGGGTAAGTACCGAAATGCAGGTTGATGGCTTCAGCTTGGACGGACAAAAAAATAGCTTAAAACGATTTGCGGATAGAGAAGAAATGGAAATCGTAAATATCTATGAAGATGCAGGCAAGTCCGGCAAGTCCATTGAGGGCAGACCTGCCTTTAAACAGATGCTTAATGATATTGAAAATGGATTGAGCATTGATTATGTCTTAGTTTATAAGCTCTCCCGCTTTGGGCGAAATGCAGCCGATATTCTTAATTCTTTGGAGCATATCCAATCCTTTGGTGTGAATTTGATTTGCATTGAAGAAGGAATTGACTCATCACAGACAAGTGGAAAGCTTTTAATCTCTGTGCTGTCTGCTGTTGCTGAAATAGAGCGTGAAAACATCATTGAGCAGACTATGAACGGGCGAAAAGAAAAAGCTCGTCAAGGCGGTTGGAATGGTGGCTTTGCTCCCTATGGCTACTATCTCAAAGATAAGCAGCTTTTTATCCAAGAAGATGAAGCTGAAGCGGTACGCATTATCTTTGATAAATATGTGAATGGGAATATGGGATTTTATAAAATCGCCAACTATCTTAATTTACAAGGTATTCAAAAGGTTAAACGAGATAACGGGACACTAACCCAATGGAGTACCCATTTTGTCAGAATGATAATTGACAACCCTGTGTACATGGGAAAAATTGCTTTTGGCAGACGCACAAGAGAAAAGGTCAAAGGCACTAAGAATGAATACCGCCAAGTACACCAAGATGATTATATCCTTGCTGACGGTCAGCACGATGGCATTATCAGCGAGGAGCTGTGGACACAGGCACATGAAAAACGAGAAATAACAGGTGTGAAATCTCCCTCTAAAATTGGTCGGGACAGGGCACACTTGTTAAGCGGTATCTTAAAATGCCCTAAATGCGGCGGACCGATGTATACCAATAAACACGCTTGGACAAACAAGGACGGTACATATAAAGAGATTTACTATTATGTGTGCAGCAAGGCTCGCACCGCCAGAGGAAAAAGCTGTGACTATAAAGCAATGCTTAAAAAAACCGACATTGAGCCACTTGTCATTGAAGCAATCAGGGAGCTGATTAAGAATGAGGATTTTGCAACTGAAATAAAATCAAAAATAGGCAAACAGATTGACACCTCTACTCTCGACAGAGAACTAAAAAATTACGAGGGTAAACTTAGGGAAGTGGATTTGAATAAAACCCGCCTTGAAAATGAAATTGACAGCTTGCCGGAGGATACCCGTTTCAGAGAACGCAAGCTCCATGATATGACACTCCGGCTTGATGGTCTATATGACATCATCGTAGAGCTTGAAGAAAAAATCGAGGACGTTAAGCTACGTCGCAAGGCTGTGGAGCAGGACGCTATTACTTTAGAGAACATCTATACCCTGTTGGCAAACTTTGATAAGGTATATGACAAAATCAGCGATGAAGAGAAAAAATCCCTAATTTCTTCGCTAATCAAAGAAATAGAGATTTTCCCATGTGATGAATCAGAGCTGCCTCTGAAGTCCATTTTATTTAATTTTCCGGTGTATAAGGACGGTGGAGATGTTTACGAATTTTTGTGGGACAAAAGTACGCACGTCTCACAATGTGGTGTATTTGGGAACATATCCATACACTTAACCATCTTAATCTCATAACCATAGCCCTTAAAATCAACCAAATCAACAACCAAAGACTTAGGATTACAAGAAATATAAACAATCTCCTTAGCACCAAATCCACAAATATCCCTAATAGCATCCTTATGAATACCTGGTCTAGGAGGATCAACAATAATCAAATCAGGCTTGTCCTTCAAATCCTTAACAACCTTAGCCACATCCCCAGCAATAAACTCACAATTAGTAAGCCCATTCAACTTAGCATTCTCATTAGCAGCAACAACAGCTTCCTCAACTATCTCAATACCATACACCTTCTTAGCAGCACCAGCCATAACCTGTCCAATAGACCCAGTACCACTATACAAGTCAAATACAACCTTATCATTGTAATCTCCAATAAAATCCCTAGCAATACTATAAAGAACCTCAGCTCCCTTAGTATTGGTTTGGAAAAACGAGAATGGCGAAATCTTAAACTTAAGCCCTAAAATCTCCTCTTGTATATAATCTCTTCCATACAACACTCTTAACTCATCACATTGGACTGCATCTGCTAAACCGTCATTAATGGTATGAAGTACCCCTACCAACTCAGCTTTTAAATCAATCCCTAAAAGCATATCTTTAAATTCATTCATATCAAAATCTTCTTGAGAAGAAGTCACTATATTAACCATAATCTCATTAGTATGAATCCCTTTTCTAACCACAAGATGTCTCAAATATCCTTTATGATTCATTGTTCTATAATAAGGAATCTTTTTTTCATTAAAAAACTCTACACTAGAAACTAATATCTTTGAGAAGTCTTCATCAACCAACATACACTCCTCAACAGTTTGTATATCTATATGCTTTCCTTTTTTATGAAGACCTAATGTCAAAGGTCCATTTTTTACTTCATCTCCAAAAGTATATTCCATCTTATTTCTATAATATTTGTTTTCTGGACTTCCTTCTATCCCTAAAAACTGAAATCCAAATAGGTCTTGCTTTAAAAATAAGTCCATAACTTGTTTTTCTTTTATTTCTAATTGTTTTTCATATGGTACTGACAATAGCGTACATCCTCCACACTCTCTAAAGTGCTTGCAAGGTATTTCAGTTTCAAGTGGTGAGTCCTCTAATAATTCTATCATCTTAACTTCTGCTTTCTTACTTCTAACCTTTTTAACACCAGCTCTTACTTTTTGCCCACTTATTCCACCCTTCATATGGATAACTCTATCTCCAACTTGGCTTAAAGATGTACCACCAAATTCCATTTTATCTACTTCAAATTCTATAATATCTTTTTTCTTCACAGACATTCCTCCAATTTACTATAGTATCTTTATTATCTTTCTTCAATCAATTTTACTTCTTCATCTGTTAACTCTCTATACTCACCTAACTCTAAACTTTCATCCAATTTTAAATTACCCATAGACAATCTTTTTAAGTATACTACTTTTTTGCCTACACTTTCAAACATTCTTTTTACTTGGTGAAACTTACCTTCATGTATTGTAAGCTCTATCTCTGATTCATCATCGCTCTTTAATATATTTAGCTGTGATGGCATAGTTTTATATCCATCATCAAGCACTACACCTTCTAAAAAAGCTTTTACATCTTCTTCAGTAACTACTCCATCAATTTTTGCATAATAAGTCTTAGGCACATGCTTCTTAGGAGATAAAACTCTATGAGAAAGCTTTCCATCATTAGTTAAAACTAATAATCCCTCTGTGTCTTTATCTAACCTTCCAACAGGAAATGGCTCAAAAGCTAAGTATGATAAATCAATTAAATCTAAGACCGTTAGGTCGTATTTATCTGTAGTTGCTGATACATATCCATCTGGTTTATTCATCATTAAATATATATATTCTCTATATATAACTTCTTCTCCATTAAACAATATCTCGTCGTTTTCAGTGTCTACTTGAGTTCCTGGATTTGAAACTTCACTTCCATTTACTACTACAGACCCCTGCTTACAATATTTCTTTATTTCACTCCTACTTCCATATCCTAAATTTGAAAGAATTTTATCTATACGTTGCTTTTTAGCCATTAAAAATGTTCTCCATTCTCATAATATTTTTCTTTTTCAAATACTGTAAATGCTAAATCCATACTTTCTACATCTAAATTATTTCTTATACTATCAGTTATTATTCTTGCTACTGTATCTTGTACTTCTTGTCCTCTGTCAAACCACGCTATTTCAACAAAAGGATATACATCTGCTACTTTACCATCTCTTATTGCAACTGACTTTATACATTCTATCTCAAAGTAGTCTCTTGGACACTTTACAGCTTCAACTAAATCATCTATCATTTTTTCACTTATTTTACATATATTATTCTCATTAATTCCTCTTATTTTTATCTGTGGCATACTTTATCTCCTTTATTTTAAATTTTTAGTGAATTATCATCCACTTAATTACCTTCGATAACGTTTGAAGTGGTAGCTTCTTAGTCAAGATAACTATTGTTATCAGTATCTCCAAGCTAATAAGGTAGTTCCTACCCTTATAGTTAGCACTATATAGCTAAGTTTCCTAAATTGTTTATATTCTTTATTATTTTATCTAATCCTATTGTCTTCTATTTAACATTATACTTGTAATTTATAGTTATTACAATTTACTATATACTTTTTTTAATTTAACGTTATAATATAAGTGATGGGTAAATTTTAAAAGTTAATAGGAGGAGTTTAAAATGGCATTAATTACTACAAAAGAAATGTTTAAAAAAGCTTACGAAGGTGGATTTGCTATAGGTGCATTTAACATAAGTGACTTAGAACAATTACAAGGTGTTTTAAAAGCTGCTAAAGCTAAAAATTCTTATGTTATGATACAAGCTTCTATGTCAGCTGTTAAATATGCTGGACCTCATACATTAGTTGAAATGGTTAAGGCTGCTTCTGATGAAATAGGTGTAGACGTAGCTCTTCACTTAGACCATGGTCCAAATATGGATGCTATTAAAACTTGTATTGATGCTGGTTTCTCTTCAGTTATGATAGATGGTTCTCATTTTGACTTTGAAGAAAATGTTAGAATAACTAAAGAAGCTGTTGAATATGCACACTCTAAAGGTGTTGTTGTTGAAGCAGAGCTTGGTGTTCTAGCTGGAACAGAAGATGATGTTACTTCTGATGTTCACAAATATACTCAACCAACTGAAGCAGTTGAGTTCGTTGAAAGAACAGGTGTTGATTCATTAGCAATAGCTATTGGAACTTCTCATGGTGCTTTCAAATTCAAAGGAGAAGCTAAATTGAGATTCGATATACTAGAAGAAATCCAAAGTAAATTACCAGGTTTCCCAATAGTTCTTCATGGTGCATCTGCTGTTGACCAAAGCGCTGTTGCTACATGTAATGAATTTGGTGGAAATATAGCTGGTGCTAAAGGTGTACCTGTAGACATGTTAAGAAAAGCATCTTCTATGGCTGTTTGTAAAATAAACATGGATACTGACTTAAGACTAGCTATGACTGCTGCTATCAGAAAATTCTTAGCTGAAAATCCAAAAGAATTCGACCCAAGAAAATACATTGGTGCTGGTAGAGATGCTATACAAGCTGTAGTTGAAAGCAAGATAGATGATGTTTTAGGTTCTGCTAACTCTATAAACTAATATAACTTTTAAATATTTATAAAAGAAAAGAGATGACTTAAAATAATTAAATTTATTCTTAAGCCATCTCTTTTAAGTTGTATCAATTATGTATCTTTATAACATACTAATTAAATTTTAAAAAACATGTATATTTATAGTATGTTTATAATAGTTATGATGTGTTATATCCAATTATTATTTTAAAGAACATATATATTTACAATGTGCCTGAAATCTACAAATTAAAGAACATATATATTTACAATATACTCGAAATCTACAAAATATATTAAAAATTTTAATTATATTGTCTTTTAAAATTGACAACTAAACGTGAATATGCCCACTTTTTATCTTTCTATGAATAGTAGAAGGATATATACCTATAACTTCAGCAGCCTTTGTTATTGAACCATACTTATTTATAGCCTTACTTATCATTATTTGGTCTACAATTTTATATGCATCATTGAGATTCATAATTCCATTTACTACTATTGGTGATAAATCATCTGTTTCATTATCAATCATATCCAGATTTATAAGCATATTAAATTCATCTTCTCCAATTACGTTTTTAGCTGATAATACTACGAATCTTTCAATTATATTTTTCAATTCTCTTATGTTACCTGGCCAAGAATATTCTTCCAATAATTCAATAACTCTAGGTGAAACTTCTACTTCTCTATTATACTTTTCATTGTAAAGTTTTAAGAAATAATTTACTAATGGTACTATATCTTCTTTTCTTTCTCTAAGTGGTGGTATTTTTACTGGAATAACACTCAATCTATAGTACAAATCTTGTCTAAATTTAAGGTTATTTCTAAGGTCTTCATGAGAAATATTAGTAGCACTTATATATCTAACATCTATCTTTATAGGTTTACTTCCACCTATTCTAGTAATAGTATTTTCTTGTATAACTCTAAGTAATTTTTTTTGCATCTGCATTGGTAACTCACCTATTTCATCCAAGAAAATAGTTCCACCATTTGCCTCTTCAAAAAGCCCTTTTTTACCTTTTTTCTTAGCACCAGTAAAAGAACCTTCTTCATATCCAAAAAACTCAGACTCTAATAATTCATTTGGTATAGCTCCACAGTTTATTGCAATAAAAGGTTTTTCCCTTCTTGAACTATACTTATATATTGTTCTTGCTATTATTTCTTTTCCTACACCTGATTCTCCATTTATAAATATAGAAGAATCTGATGCTGCAGCTCTCTTAACAACTTTTTTTATATTATCCATAATCTTACTTTGACTTATATACTCTGTATCCTCTGATATATCACTATATCTTATCTGAGATTCAAGCTTGATAACCCTTGAAATATCTCTTCCTGTAAGTACTCCCCCTGTAAGCTTTCCTTTGGCATCCCATCTTGGAACTGCTGTATATGCAATAAGCTTTCCATCTGGGTAAACGATATTTCTATAAATCTTTTTCTTAACTTTAAGCATGTTTAATATTATTGGTTCTTCTACTAATCCTTGTCTTACAAGGTCCGTTATATTTCTACCAAGTACTTCAGTTCTTTTAAAGGGTAATATCTCATCACTAACAGTATTCATCTTTTCAATTACCCCATCTTTGTTAAATACAACAACAACTTCATCTATATGCTCTATTATATCCTCAATTACTTTATCAGATATTAGAGACTTCTCAAATAAATAAACTATATTATTTTCATCATTGTTATCTTTAATATTATATATATGTGCAGTCATCCTCAACTCTCTGAAAGCTATTTTCTTTTTACTCTCTGTCAGTATTTCTGTTTTGTCAAAATTTGAATCTAATTCATTTATGTTTTTAGGCTTTTTTATATCTAGAAAACTAAAAATACTATCTATTAGATGATTGCAGTATATTATTTCGCCTGATTCTTTACATAAAATGGCTGGATTTTCTACATGTTCTACAAGCCCTATTAAATTATTATCCATTAATATTCGCACCTTTCATTAAGTAATTTATTGAACTACATACAAAATTTATTGTTTGCTTACAATAAATACCATCAGCACATATAATCAACTCCTTATAATATTTGTCTTTTTAAGTAGTTTCTTTCATTAAAACGTAACTAAGATATAATTTTAATGATTATAGTTTGTTAAAAATTTCATTTTGCTTTTAATTGTATTCTATCACATATTTAGTAATTATTTGTCTGTTTAATACAATTTAATGAAATTTAAGATTTATTTTTAAAAAAACAAAGATAATCCTTACAGAATATAACTCACAATTTGTAAGCAATATACATATAAGGATTATCCAGATTATCTTGTATTATAAAATTTTATTCAAACAGACTTTTTAATAACTGACAAATACACGTTAGCAATAACTTATCAAAGGGTTAATCATTGTGTTACTAACTAATAAGGCTTATTCAATCAGTAATATTTATATATTTTGTGTCTATTAAGCTTTTATAGCTTCTAATAAATCATCAACACTATCTAATTTATCTATAAGCATTGGTACTATTTCATGTAAATCTCCAACTACTCCATAATCAGCGATTTCTAAAATTGGAGCTGCTGGATTTTTGTTTATAGCAATTATGAAATCTGATGACTGCATACCTGCTAAATGTTGTATTGCTCCTGATATACCACAAGCTATGTATAGGTTTGGTTTAACAGTAGTTCCTGTTTGACCTACTTGGTGAGAATGGTCTATCCATCCAGCATCTACAGCAGCACGAGAAGAACCAACTACTCCACCTAATTTGTCAGCTAATTTCTTAAGCATTTCAAATCCTTCTGGTCCACCTAATCCTAGACCACCTGATACTATAACATTTGCATCTGTAAGAGATACTAAATCTTTTTTAGTTTTAACTGTTTCTAAAACAGTAGTTCTTATATCATCTTGAGCTATTTTGTAGTCTAATGCTATAACTTCACCAGTTCTTGTTTCGTCTTTTTCAGCTTTATCCATAACACCAGGTCTAACTGTAGACATTTGAGGTCTATGGTTTGGACAAATGATTGTAGCCATTATGTTTCCACCAAAAGCTGGACGAGTTTGTTTTATTTTCTTATCTTCTGGGTCTATTTCTAACTTAGTACAGTCAGCTGTTAATCCAGTTCCAACTCTTGAAGCTATTCTAGGTGCTAAATCTCTACCTATATGAGTTGCTCCGAAAAGCATTATTTCTGGTTTTATTTCATCTATTGCATCTTTTATTACTTTTGTATATGCATCAGTTGTATATTTTTCTAAAAGAGCATCATCTGCAACATAAACTTTGTCAGCTCCAAAAGTAATTAATTCTTTAGCTAATCCATCAACATCTTTTCCTAGTAATATTGCACAAAGCTCTGCATCTACTTCTTTAGCTAATTTTCTTCCTTCTCCTAATAATTCGATAACTACTGGAGCTATTTTTCCTTCTCTTTGTTCTGCAAATATCCATACGTTTTTATAAGAACTTAAATCTTTTATATCATTCATAGTTTGTACTCCTCCAACTTATATAATGTGCTTTTGTTTTAGACCGATTATTATTTTGTTAGCTATTTCGTCAGCTTTACCTTCTAAGATTTCTCCTTTTCCTCTTGGCTCAGGAGTAAATGATCTAAATACTTTAGTTGGTGATGCTTTTAAACCAACTTCTTCTTTATTTACATCTAAATCATCAATTGTCCAAACTTTTACATCATGTTTATATGCTTTTACTATTTTATCAACAGACATGTATCTAGGTGAATTTAATTCTTTTACTGCTGTTAAAAGTACAGGTGTACTTACTTTTATTAATTCATATCCATCTTCTAATTGTCTTTGAACTATTATGTCTTTTCCTTCTATTTTAAAGTCTTGTACATATGTAACTTGAGGAATGTCTAACTTCTCTGCAATTTGTGGTCCAACTTGTGCAGTATCTCCATCTATTGCTTGTCTTCCTGCAAATATTATGTCATAGTCGCCTACTTTAGATATTCCTGCTGCAATAGTATTTGATGTAGCCCAAGTATCAGCTCCTCCAAATGCTCTATCGCTTAATAATATTGCATCATCAGCCCCCATAGCTAAACACTCTCTTAGCATAAAGTCTGCTTGAGGAGGTCCCATTGTTATAACTGTTATAGTTACATCATCATGCTCATCTTTAATTTTTAAAGCTTCTTCTAATGCATTTGCATCATCTGGATTTAATATACTTGGAACTCCATCTCTTATAAGAGTACCTGTTTCTTTATTTATTCTTACTTCGTTAGTATCTGGAACTTGTTTTACGCAAACTAATATTTTCAAAGTCTATACCTCCAATTTCATTAGATTATTTATTATTTTAATACGTTTGATGAAATTACCATTTTTTGAACTTCTGATGTTCCTTCATATATTGATACGATTCTAGCATCTCTGTACATTCTTTCGATTTCATAATCTTTTATGAATCCATATCCTCCATGAAGTTGTAATGCTTTATAAGCAACTTCATTTGCAATTTCTGATGCATAGTATTTAGCCATAGCAGATTCTTGAGCAACTCTCATTCCTGCATCTCTCTTTTGTGCTGCATCATAAACTAATCCTCTAGCTGCACAAACTTTTGTTTCCATGTCAGCTATAGTAAATTGAGTATTTTGGAATTTAGCTATAGGCTTACCAAACTGAACTCTTTGTTTTGTATATTTAACAGCTTCATCTAAAGCACCTTGAGCTATTCCTAGAGCTAAGGCAGCAACACCTATTCTCCCTACTTCTAGAGTACCCATTGCTATCTTAAATCCTTGACCTTCTTTTCCAAGTAAGTTTTCTTTTGGAACTTTAACGTTTTCAAATATTAAGTCAGAAGTTTCAGTCCCTCTTATACCCATCTTATCTTCATGAGCTCCTGTTGAGAAACCATCCCATTTACTTTCTACTATAAATGCTGATGTACCTCTAAGACCTTTACTTCTATCTGTAACTGCTATTACTATAGCTACATCACAGAATGGTCCATTAGTTATGAAAGTTTTTCTACCATTTAATATGTAATGGTCTCCAACTAATTCTGCTGTTGTTTGTTGTCCACCTGCATCAGAACCAGCTCCTGGCTCAGTTAAACCAAATGCTCCTATTAATTCACCTGTTGCTATACCTTTTAAGTATTTTTGTTTTTGCTCTTCAGTACCATTATAAAGTATTGGTAATGAAGCAAGAGAAGAACCAGCTGTAACAAAAGTAGCTGTTGAAGCACATCTTCTAGCTATTTCTTCCATTACTATAGCGTAAGAAACATATCCTGCTCCCCCACCACCGTACTCTTCTGGGATATTACTGCTTATAAATTTTGTTTCAGCTAATTTTTTGATTAACTCCTTAGGCATTACACCTGTTTTATCCATTTCTGCTGGTAAAGTATCTAATTCTTTACTAACAAAATCTCTTACTGCTTTTCTTAAAAGTTCTTGTTCTTTGTTATATAACATAGCTTCCTCCAATTTTCATATTTTATAGTAAATTTATTTTAATGAACTTACGCTAAACTCATCATCTCAGCAAAAGTTTGAATACGAGTTCTGGCTTGTTCATTATTCTGAGTTTGTTGGTCAATTTCAACATATAAAGTAGGTATTCCACTATCTTCTATATCTTTTCTAACTAAAGGATAATCGTATTCTTCTGGGTCACAGAATTTCATCATACAGAAGATAACACCATCTATATCTTTCTTTTTAACTTCATCTACTATAAGTGACCCACGTTTTTTCTTAGGGTCATAAGCTAATGAACATCCTTCTATGTTTGACCATTGTCTTGCTAATCTCTCTAACGCATCATCACCTGCTGGTACATCTGTTCTGAATTGTCTTGTTTCTTGAGCTAAATCATCAGCTACAACTGATATATTGTTGTCTTCTAAAATATCTAATATATCTTTAGAATCAGCTACTATACCTGTTAATAAAACTTTCTTTCCAGAACAGACTTCTTCTGGCATAGCATTTAATTTTGCTATTAAATCTTTTACTAATTTAGTGTGTTCTTCTTTTCTCATGAAGAATCCACTTTTAATTACTAAACTTCTTATTGATGGTTTTATAGTATTAGAATGTTTATAAGCTACTTCAACAAAGTCTCTCATAGTTTTTCTATGTTCATTGTAAATTTCTATACTTTCATGAATTTTTGCTTCTTCTATTTCATAACCACATATTTCTTCAAGTTCTCTTTTTACACCTTTATACTCACTGATTAAGTATTTTACACCAGCTTCAAGTTTTCTATTTTGTGGATGTACTAATGATATATATTTTATATGAGGTACTGCTGATTTCCAGTTTTGTCCTAGACAAATTAATGTGTCACACATACCTGGTATAATAACTCCAGATAATTCATCATAAGCACCTTTTAATCCATATTCTAAACATGATTGCATTATTGAACATGCAAATGCAGGGAAATATTGTTTAGCTAAATCTAATTCTGTTTGTCCTCCCCATATACCAACTGGAAGCATTCCAGCTGCATGTATAATCTCTTCTGGGCAATAAACTGGGAAACAACCTATAGCTTTTTTACCAGTTTCACTTTTATATTTTTTTACAGCCACATTTGGATTTTCAACTACTTCTTTCATTTTAGATAAAATAGCTTCCATTATATCTCACCTCTATTAAGTTTTTTTCTTTCTTCCATTACTTCAACTAAACCTTGAATTCTTGTTTCAAATTGAGCATTAGTAAAAGCTCTAGGGTCTGCTTGGTCACCATCAAATCCAGCATATGGTAATCCAGTTTCTTCAGCTGCTCTTCTTTGCATTTCATATTGTATTAAACTCATCAGCTTACAGCTTCTGTTCATATGATAGAATGCTCCATCACATTTACCCTCTACTAAAGAATCAACTCTATATTTTGTCATACGGTCTAAGTTTACGTTGTTAAACATAGTACTGTATGCTACTGCCATTCCATCTAAATCATTAACTTCATATTGTAATGCCCAAGCATGTGGATAAACACTACCTGTCATATTAACTCCAAATTTAGCTAATGTTTTCATTTTATATCCTATATATGGCCAACAAGGTATACCTTCCATCATTATTCTGTATTTCTCTTCTCCTCTGAAAGAAGATTTACCAGTCTTCATGTTGTCCTCTAATTCTTCTATAAGTAACTTAAATGCTTCTGTAGTTTCTTTTTTACCTCTAGCACAAACTATTACAGCCATGTAAGTAAATAAGTCAAATCCATTCATTGGAGAAGGAGAAGAATCTGCTGGTAAACTCATAGAATATTTCCATAATCTTCCGTTTTCAGCTGATATTTTCATTACTTCTTCAAATTTCTTAGGGTCAAATTTCTTCCCTGATATAACTTCTAATTGTTTTATAGCTTCTTCAAATTGAGCTTTTATATAGTCAATTCTTGATTGAGTAACTTCATCTTCATTATTGAAAGTTGTATCAATCATTATTAGAGGTATATCTAATTCTCTTGATATATTTTCATACCATTTTATAACTTGGTTACATATATTGTTACAGCAAAGTAGGAAATCTGGAGCTGGCATATCTAAAGCTTCACAGCCCCCATTTTCTAAAAGACCAAAATTTGTTCTTGCATATGCACATAGGTCGATAGAATATCCTTTAGATTCAGCCATTTCACATAATTCTAAAGAACCTTTTTTAGCTGCTACCCCAGCTGCTTGATTTTCTGGATATAATACGTTTAAGTCAAATACTTCTGCTAATTCTTGAGGAAATACTGATGTTGACCAACCTACAGGTCTTCCTTCTTCTTTAGCTTTAAATGCATTTGCATATTGTTCAGCTAATAAATCATTTATTACTACTCTAGCTTCTTTTTTTTCAGACATTTTCATCCCTCTTTTTATATATTTTTCACTTCTTTTTGTGATTCTTTTGCTTCATCAAAAGCATATAACGCTGCTCCTAAAGCACCAGTTAATTGAGGTATATCAGGTACAATAATTTCTGTGTTGATTTCTCTTGCCATGGCTCTTACGATACCACTATTTCTAGCAACTCCACCAACCATAACTACATTTCTTTGTACTCCTATTCTTTTTACTAGGCTAGAAACTCTCTTTGCTACTGAAGTATGAATACCTGCTACTATATCTTCAATTTTTGCATTTTCAGATAAATGTGATATAACCTCAGACTCTGCAAATACTGTACATGTACTGCTTATTGATACTTCATTTTGAGAATTCATAGATATACTTCCGAGTTCAGATACATCAACCTCTATTATTTTTGCCATTACATCTAAAAATCTTCCTGTACCTGCAGCACATTTGTCATTCATAAGAAAGTTTAGTAGTCTTCCATTATTATCTAACTTTAATACCTTTGCATCTTGACCACCTATGTCAATAATGGTTCTTGTCTCTGGAATTATGAAATTTACTCCCCTAGCATGACAGCTTAATTCACTTATTTGCTTATCAGCATCTGAATAATTCATTCTTCCATATCCTGTAACTACAACTTTTTCAATATCTTCTCTTGCAAGACCTGTCTTGCCATATAATTTTTCTAAAACTCTTGATGGTCCAGTAGTTCCAGTACCAGAAGATATTGTTTCATAAGCTACAATATCTTCTCCATCCTTTAAGATTACTCCCTTTGATGCAGTTGAACCTATATCTAATCCCATTGTGTACATCTTTAGCATTCTCCTTTTAAAAAATCTAGAATTACTAATTAATATCTTACAACTTTACTATCTTTGAAGTTATTTATTTTTTCTTCATCATAGCCTAAAGATTTTAATACTTCTACAGTATGTTGACCTACTTTTGGTGCTGGTGTATAATCTTTAATTCCTTCATTTCTAAACATAACTGGAGTATTAACTAAGACACCTGTATTTCCGCTATCATATGTTTTCTTAAATAAGAAGTCATTTGCCCAAGCTTGTTCGTCATCTAATAAATCTTCACAGCTTTGGATTTTTTCAAATGGTAAGTCTGCTTCTTCTAATAGAGCTGACCACTCGTCTAATGTTTTTTCTAACATAGCTTCTCCAACTATCTTAACTAAATCTTCAACATGATTAACCATTGAATCTATGTTATTGTATCTATCATCTTCTAATATATGTTCTCTATTTATAACCTTACAGAATTTACCTAACCACTTGTTGTATTGTATTAAAGCTAATTGAATCCATCTTCCATCTTTACATTTATATGTAGTCATTAGTGGGCTGTTTGGATTTTCTCTTGATAAAGGCATTTCATTTCCGTATTGTGCTGTTGTTATCATTGTTCCCATTCCATATATAGCTGTATGGAAAAGACTTACTGTTACTCTCTCACCTTTACCAGTTTGACCTTTTTTATGTAATGCTGCTAAACTTCCTGCTGCTAATGCTAGACCTGCATAGTGGTCACCAAATCCTGCTGCTGTATTTGCTGGAGATGTTCCTTTTTCCATAACAGATTGGCTAACCCCTCCTCTTGCAAAGTATGCAGTGTAGTCAAATCCTGGTTTATCTTTTAAAGGTCCTTTTTCACCATATCCTAATATTTGAGAGAATATTAATCCTGGATATTTATCTTTTATTTGGTCATAAGCTATTCCCATTTTTTCTAATGCTTGAACTCTAACATTAGTTACAAATATGTCTGCTTCTGATAATAATTTATGTAATATTTCTACTCCTTCTTTTGATTTTACATTAATACTTACACCCTTTTTATTTCCATTTTCTAATTCAAACATAGGGTTTTCATCATCTGATGCTGGAGATTTAAATGTTCCACCCATAACTCTTATTCCATCACCTTCTATAGGTTCAATCTTAATAACCTCTGCACCCCAGTCACCTAACATTTTTGCACAACATGGTGCTGCGATGAAACTTGAAAGTTCTACTACTTTAACTCCTTCTAAAAGCATAACGTTTTCCTCCTTAATAGTATCAATTATAAAATTTCGATTAAATCACTCATAAAATACTTTCTTCTGACATTAACTATCTGATGTCAAAGTTCCTAATCTTATCTAAAATAACTTAGAAATTATTAAAATTATTTTTTATTGTTTTATTGTCTTACACCTATATTGTTAAGCATTTATCGTGCCAACTTTATATTTGAGCAAAATATCGCTTGATTTGAATGTTTTTTAACAATATACAATTGAATAATTCATCTCATATCGTGGCATCTTGCAACTACCCATTGCATCTTGCTATTTTTTCTACGCTTCTAAAAGTTTTTTTTATATTTTTTTTTATGAAAAAGCTTGACATTTCAAAAAAAGTTTTCATTGCTAAACTCAAAAACACATGTTATCATTGTAATTAATCAGCAAGTTAGTTAACTAATTTCAAACTTAGATAATTTTTTAATAATAATTAATCTAAAAAATAACAATTTCTTTGATAAATTTTTCAAGCAATTATTACATTAAATAAAAAATAACTAAATATCAAAATAAAACAGGGAAAACAATTTCAAAACTAAATTTTTAACTTTAAAAATTTTGTATAAAAAATATAACCTTATATGCTACATATTATTTCTAAATGAAAAATTACCATATAATTTAATAATTACAGGAGGGTATTGATATGAAAATACTAGTATTTGGAGCACGCGATTATGAAGAACCAGTAATAAAAAAATGGTCTGAAGAACATAAGGATGTTCAAGTGGATATTTATCCTGAAAATATGACTGAAGAAAATGTAGTTAAAGCTAAAGGATATGATGGTATATCTATACAACAAACTAACTATATAGATAACCCTTATATTTATGAAACTTTAAAAGATGCTGGGGTTAAAGTTATAGCTTCAAGAACTGCAGGGGTTGATATGATACATTTTGATTTAGTTAATGAAAATGGACTTATTGTTACAAATGTTCCTTCTTATTCACCTAATGCAATAGCTGAATTAGCAGTTACTCAAGCTATGAATCTTTTAAGAAAAACTCCTTTAGTAAAGAAAAAAGTCTGTGAAGGTGACTACCGTTGGATAGCTGAACTTCTTGGGACAGAAGTTAGATCTATTACAGTTGGTGTTATAGGTACAGGAAAAATAGGTGCTACTTCTGCAAAATTATTCAAAGGTCTAGGAGCTAATGTAATTGCATTTGACCAATATCCAAATAGTGATTTAAATGATATATTAACTTATAAAGATTCTTTAGAAGACCTTCTAAAAGAAGCTGACCTTATAACATTACATACTCCTTTACTTGATGGAACAAAACATATGATAAATAAAGATACTCTAGATATAATGAAGGATGGAGCTTACATAGTAAATACTGGACGTGGTGGTTTAATTAAGACAGGGGACTTAATAGAAGCACTAGAGTCAGGAAAAATTAGAGCTGCTGCTCTTGATACATTCGAGACTGAAGGATTATTCTTAAATAAAAAGATGAATCCAGGTGAATTAACTGACCCAGAAATAAACAAACTTCTTTCTATGGAACAAGTTATATTCACTCATCACCTTGGTTTCTTCACTAGTACAGCGATAGAAAATATAGTTTATTCTAGTTTAAGTAGTGCTGTAGACGTTATAAGCACAGGAACTGCTGCTAATAGAGTAAATTAGTATTTTATAAATATATTTTTTCATTAATTAGCTATTATCTAACAAAATAGCCTTTAATTTACCAAATATAAGAGAGTCATATTCAATATATATTGAGTAGACTCTCTTATATTATTTTTTATATCAAACTTGTTCACTTTTTATACATTCCAAATTACATTTATATTACCTTATTCTAACTACTCCTACTCTACCTCTATTTTACTTTTCTATTTATATACATTTGAATGGGTACAATCTGTGTTTTGCAAAAAAAACACTCAACAAACTATGAAAATTGTATGATTAATATTAATATATTTATAAGAAAACATTACAATTATGTTAGCTGTGGCTTTTTAGGGAGGGAGTATATTGGAAAAAATGAATAAGGTTACTTCTAAAAAAACTACCTATATTGTTACTTCAGCGTTATTTGCATCCATAATATGTCTGACGATAGCGTATATATTACATATCCCAGTTGGTGGGAACAATGGATATGTTCATATAGGAGATGCTTTTATTTATCTTGCTGCAACTATTTTGCCAACAAATTATGCTATAGCTGCCTCTGCAATTGGTGCTGGTCTGGCTGATTTATCTACAGGTGCTGCCATCTGGGTAATACCAACTATAATCATAAAGCCAATACTTGTATTATTTTTCACTTCTAAAAGTGACAAAATAATAAATAAAAGAAATATAGTTGCTTCGGTTGTAACAGGTATAGTAGGATTAGTTTTATACATGTTTGCTGAGGGGATAATTATTGGAAGCTTTACAAGTGCATTTGTAATGAGCTTACTTGGTTTATTACAACCAATAGGAAGTTTTATTGTTTTTATAATTTTAGGTATAGCACTTGATAAACTTGATTTTAAAAAACGTTATTTTAATTAAGAATTTAAATTTATGGAGGGAAAATTATGAATATCTTATATACAATTGAAAATAGTATCTATGTAAATATAACTAACACATGTCCATGTAGTTGCGTTTTTTGCATAAGAAATGAAAAAGATGAAGTTGCAAATAGTGGCAGTCTATGGTTAGAGCATGAACCAAGTATAGAAGAAGTAAAAGAAGCTTTCAACCAATACAATTTAGACGATTATGATGAAATTGTATTTTGTGGATATGGCGAACCATTAATGAGAATAAATGAATTGATAGAAGTAGCTAAGTTTATAAAAGAAAAAAGCAATATAAAGACAAGAATAAATACAAATGGTCTAAGTGATTTAATACATAATAAAAAAACAGCGATTCTTTTAAAAGATGTTATAGATGCAGTATCAATAAGTCTTAATGCCCCAAATAAAGAAGCTTATAATAGAGTTACTCAGCCAAAATTCGGAGAAAAATCATTTGATTATATGTTAGATTTTGCTAGAGATTGCAAAAAATATATAAAAGAAGTTGCTTTTTCAGTAGTAGATGAAATATCTCCAGAAGAAATAGAAGAATCTAAACAACTAGCAAAAAAACTTGATATACCATTAAGAGTTAGACATAAGAACTAACAAATAAAATTGCAAAAAATTAAGAATCAGCTGAATAGTATTTCAGGTGATTCTTAACTTTAGCTTAACATTTCACAAAATAGATTTCATACCATATTAGGAATGTATAAATTGTCCAAATCTTTCTCCAATTATCGGAGTTCCCAGCAATATAGTCATCAAAAATCGCATTAATCTCATCTATGTTAAAGAATTTTTCTGCCATTTCACTGTTGAATTTATCTCGTATATCCTGGTTATACTTCTCATCAGCCATCCATACACGAATTGGTACAATAAATCCCAACTTATTCCTGAAAGCAATCTCTTCTGGCAATACTTTTTTTGCAGCTGTACGGAAGGCAATTTTGTTCTGTTCTTCTTTTACTTTATATTCTGACGGCATCCTTGATGCAATATCAAAGATTCTTGTATCTGTAAGAGGCATTCTGATTTCCAATCCAACTGCAGTACTCATTTTATCTACATTTAAATAGATATCTCCTTCCAACCATATCTGAATATCTACATTTGACATGTTTGTAAATGCGTCCAGTTCTTCTGTTTCTTCATAAATTCTTTTCACCAGTTCAATCGGAAGTACATCAGGGTTGTATTTCTTAAGAATTTTTTGTTTCTCATCTTCATTCATAATATTCGTATTGCCAATATAAAATGTATTCAGATTCTCTCCATAACATTCTGCCTTATGGTACACATTATATCCACCAAAGAACTCATCTGCTCCTTCTCCAGAGTAACAAATCTTCGTGCGTTTAGCTACTGCCTTGCATCCAATTGCAAAAACAATAGCAGACGCATCCCCAATTGGCTGCTCCATATGGTACATCACATAAGGTACTGTCGAAAAATACTCTTCAGGTGTAATTATATGTCTGGAATTCCTACGTCCAAGAATATTAGCTGTCTGATTTGCTAATTTTGATTCATCAAACCACTCTTCCTCATAACCACATGAATCTGTTGTTTCTGTATCTGACATTGCCAGAATATAAGATGAGTCAACACCTCCTGACAGGAATAAACCTGCAGTCTCATCCTCTGATTTTACTTCTAGCATAATCGTCTGAAATGTTGTATGAATTTCATTTGACCATTCCTTAAGAGACTTGCTGTAATCAGGGTGAAACTCAGGCTTCCAATAACGTTCAATACTTACTGTTCTACCTTGCCATACAAGATAATGTCCTGGCATAAGCTTCCTCAATCCATGAAAGAATGTATTTTCACCAGCCACATATGTAAAAGTCATATATATCTGCAACATTTCTTCATTAAGCTCTTTCACAAATCCTGGCTGTTCCATAATTTTACGAATAGATGAACCATAGAGAAGCTCTCCATTTGCTGTCTCATAATAATAGAAAGGCTTCGCCCCAAACTGATCTCTTAAACAGAATAGTTTCCTTTCCTCATCATCCCATAATGCAAAGGCAAACATGCCATGTATGTGATTTGCCATATCATCTCTCCAGGTCTTATATGCTTTCACTAAAATTTCTCGTTCGCGTTCCTCTCTGGATAATGAAGAGTCGATTCCAAGTTCCTCACAGAGAACTTTCCAGTTTCGAATATGTCCACTGTATTCTAGAATTTTTATTGTATGTGTGTCTTTTCGTGTTGAATACTTCTCTTCTAAATTTATCATATGTATATCCTCTCGTATTAAAAACATTTAACGTCTAAATTTATTGGATGTTTATATATATTTATTCACTTATAATCCTTGAAAAATCCATTGTTTTCAAAGCAACTTCTTTTTGAATTAGTACCAATATGCTCTTTCTTAAAGTCGCCAATATAATTAGCAACTATTATCAGTGTTATAATTAAATTTTTTGTTATTCATAAGTATTGTCCTCCTTTATATTATCAGCTAAATACAGTATATCTTATGTTACTTACATATTCTTTAAGAAATTCTAACGATTTTATGAATTTTATGTAATATAGTTAATTAAAAGCAATGTTATGGTTATAAGACATATTTTCTATTAAACAAAAAATAGTTAAAATAAATTCATAATTACATAAACTTATTTTAACTATTTACATATTTTAGTTATAAATATTGACTTAAATTTTTAATCTGTAATTCACTCTATCGCTTAACTCGTGCAATATGTACAACCAAGAAAGCTATTTCCTCATTGGTTAACTTTTCCCATATTTCTTTTCTAAAAAATCTCGAACTTTTAGTCCAATTGACATCTCTTTTGGATTTGATATTTTCATTTGATTAAATAATAAATCATCCCTACTGCTTAACATACTATCTGTAAAAAATCTTTCCACAAAAAATTTTATGTGTGTTATAAACCTCATATGATTGTAAAAATATGACTAACAAAAGTAGTAAAAACAATGAATTTAGACTGTTTATTGGAGTAACAAGAGAAACTTCACCAGTTGCTAAAGATGTCACATATGCTACTGAACCAATTGAATAAACTAAGCTACTTATATAATATGGTATTAAAAAAGACCAATCACTAACTCTATCCATTATACTAAATGGCAGTAAACATACCCCTTCTATGAAGAAAATAAAAATGACGAAGCTATATTTTTATAAATATCTCCTTCTTCATCACCCAATAATCTTACAACTACTCTTTCAAAAGCTAATAGCACTACTCTAATTAATAATGCAAAATAAGATAATATCATTTTTGACCTCACTTAAAAATTAATCTGACTTATTGTTATATTGATTGTACAAAACTACCATATAGGTAAATCTTTTGGATTTTTTAATATTTTATGCTTAAATACAGGTATATTAAGTTTTTCACCTAACTTACAATATTGCTCCTTATAAGTCCCTTTTAATTTATCATGAAAAACTATACCATCAATTCTACCTTCAATACTATTTACACACTTTTCTAATTTCTCAAATCCAGATTCATCATCATACATCCCACTTACAATCCATTGATTTGGCAGTACATGTCCAATTGATACATTGTATTCTTTATTTTTTATAATATTCGCAAAAGATTTCTCAAAATGTACTCCTCCTACACATAGTAAAGTTTTTAAAGGTTCATCACTATCAAATACTCTAACCAGTGATTTTGCCAATACTTGTATTGCTATCTTATTATTAAAACTATCACTACTACTTCCTATCTCAATATCTAACATAGGTACAGAATATTCTGTAATTAATTTCGATTCTCCACCATATGTTGTTCCAGACCAGTGGGTTGCTTCTGTTAATGTAGTAAATCTTTTGTTTTTACAAACTGAAATAAGTTATTATTTTTATCTTCAAGTTCTAATACAAAACTATCATCAATAACAACATCTGTTTGCCTTAAATCCATTATTTTCTCAAAACAATTCATCACATTATTAGCTACTAGGTCTTTCTTCAAATCATTGCAAAAGAAAAAAACTGCTTTTTTGTTATTCATCTATAAATCACACTCCTATTATTTAAATATAATATATTCTCATACCTAAACTCATCTAAGTTGAGCAATCTTATCTAAGCTAAGATGTTTTTCTTTCCTTATCTTTTTTAAGTTCTCAGCAATTATTTCATTTAAACTTTGCATAAATTCCCCCTAATATACTTAATAAAAACAATTTATTTTGATTATTTAATAGATTTAGTAACTTAATATAACCTTTTTATCCACTATACTGTACATTATGTTTAATATACATTACTTTTTTAGGAATATAAATAGTTTTCTTAAATTTTGTGAAAATGGACAAATAAAAACTAGCAACCTATATTTTTATAAGGCTACTAGCTTTTATTATCATAAGATTCCATTTTAACTGTAAAACTTAGATGCACCTATAAGCTGTCTCTTAGAAACAATCTTAGCTAAGTTTGCTAATGAAGAAATTTTTATATCTTTAAAAGAGACTAAAAATACAAACTTAAAATCAGTAAATTCTTGATTTATGTTGTATATATCAAAATAACATCTCAAATTATCAAATAAGTAATTTTCTTGCAAATCAGCTTCTATCTCATCAGTAGCATCTTTTAGATACGCTCTTACATCTTCAAATAAAACATTAAAATAAGACTCATCTATTTCTTCACCTAATTCTTCCAATATTTCTTCTATATCTAAATCATCCATATCAAAAGAATTTCCTGTTAACTGACAATCAAATACCAATATATTTTCTTGATTTATAGTATTTGATATATCTTGTACATATTCAAAATCTGGACGCAATTCTAAAATATCTTTTATTTCACTGCTCTTTACATGAATTTTTCCTTTTCTATTTTCAAGTTTTAAATCTATCATATGCTCCCCCTTTCAATTTACTAATATTTTAAACACTTTGTTTTATAATCTTTTTAATATCTATCCAATTATTAACTCTAACTATATTTTGATGTTTAACATATTTATTATAGTTAGTGTCCAAAAGTATTACTTTAACACCCTCATCAGCTAGTTGTACTGAGTTTAAAGGATTATCTTCTATAAATATGTCACAACTCAGTTCTCTTGCCTTTTCAACTTTATAATCACTTCCTAATAAGTAAACATCTATATCTGAAAATCCATGTCTTAAAAGCCAATTTTTAGTTACATCAGTTAAACACTCATGTCTAGCCGTTACAAAAGATAAATTATGCCCTTTAGATAATTCGCTAATTACTTCCGTAGCTCCCTCTACAATCTTTGCTTCATCATAGGAATGTCTATACTTATTGTTAAACTCTGCATATACATCTCTTATTCCTGAACCATATAATTCTTCCCAATTATGGGTAACACACTCTACTTCAGTTATATTTTTATTAAAAATATCATTTAGATATGGAAGAAAATGATAAGGGCTTGTTATTGTTCCATCTATATCAATACATATATTTAATTTGTTCATTTATACCTCCATGTAACATTTATTGATTTGATTAATCAAATATTATAACACAGCTTTAATTATAAATCAAAACTCTAGATATGACTATACCTATATAATACCAAAAAGCTTGCATATTTAAGCAAGCTTTTCGTAAATTTTACATTTTTAACTAATATATAAGTTTTTCTAAGGTTGGTTCCACTCCAAATTGTGCTTTTAGCTCTTTATACTCTCTTAATGCTTTATCATTATTTGCTTTAGTTTTTATTGCTCTTATCATTAAATTTTTTGGTGTATCAAGTGGAGATATGTATTCTACCACAGAAGTATCATATCCGTTGCCTTCTAATAACAAAGTTCTTAGACCATCAGTTATTAAATCTGCAAATCTAGCTTTAAATACTCCATGTTTTAATATTGGCTCCATAGCTTCATATCTATATTGCCCTAATAGTTCTTTATGGCAACAGGGTACTACTACTATAGCTTCAGATTTTGCTCTAATTCCTAGACCTATTGCCATATCTGTCGCTGTATCACAAGCATGTAAACTTATCACAAGGTCAACATCTCTATTAGGTGTATAATTAGTTAAGTCCTCTTTTATAAATGACATATTTTTATAACCTAAGTTTTTAGCCATATTTCTTGATGCTTCTATAACTACATCTGAATAATCTATACCTATAAAATAACAGTTTTTCTTTAATACTTCTTTTATATAAAAGTTTAAAACAAAACTTAGATAAGATTTTCCACAGGCACAATCCAAGATAGTTATACAATCTTTATCCTGTATTTCTTTTAAGATATTATCTATCAATTCAACAAAATGGTCTATCTGATTGTATTTTCTTATTTTATCATTTTTTATTTTGCCATCTTTTGTAAGTACTCCAATTTCTTTTAAAAGCGCATTTGCCTGTCCTACTTTTACATAATAATCTCTGTTTTTTATTTGAGATGCTGTAAATTCGTCTATTTTAGGGACTTCTTCTTTATTGTCTAGATATTTTACATTTACTTTCTTATTGTCTCCTTCAATTACAACAATAGTTCCTCGCTCAACATATTTAAACACTAATCCATCATAGTTTTCTGCTTCTTTAGAAATATTCTTAAGCAATTCATTAAATGTATATAAATCTGATTTCCCTTTAAAATTAAATTTATACTTATTATCTTCCTCTATCGCAATTCCCTTAAACTCTTTTCTTCCAGATTTAAAAATCACTTCTAACTCAATAAAAAAATCCCTATTCTGAACCTCCCATGACTAAAGTCACAGGGT
>NZ_JAGWCX010000058.1:0-27130 GCF_020657775.1 Clostridioides sp. ZZV14-6345
CTTTTAATATATTTAATGCTTTTTAGTGTACTACTTGATTATATAAAAAGGAAGTTTATTTATGGATATATTTTGTCTATTTACAATCATGTGTATATTTTTTAAAACAAACAATTAGCTTATTATAATTTGGACAAGTATTCTAAATAGAATGTATAAGTAAAAGCGTACAGTTATAAAATATCATATAAGTAAATATGAATATCTAAATAAGATTATTCTGTTTTAAAATAAATATTATTAAAAATACTGTAATTATAGAAAATGCAGAAGTAAATACTACAATTTGCCCAGCTAGCTCACTATCAGAATCCATCTGTTGTGCCATTGTAAATGAAGAAACTGCAGTTGGGGCAGATAACATTATCATAAGTGATGCTAATTCTACATTTCTAAATCCAAGAAAAATGCTAATTGGTAAAAATATAGATGGTATAAGTATGAGTTTTCCACATACTCCCAATATAATGGGTCTTACATGTCCCTTTATAGAAGAAAAACTAAAAGAGCCACCTAGAATTATAAGAGATAAAGGCGTTGCTATTTTAGATATATCACCAATTGTCTTATGTAAAAATGTAGGAATATTAATATCTAAAATTAACATAATAAGACCAATTACAGAAGCTATTATAAGTGGATTTGCTATAATGCCCTTAACCATATGTTTTATGTTTACTTTACCACCCTTAAAAGTTTCAAGTATTACAACAGATAAAACATTAAACATAGGTACAATAACGGCTATTAATAAAGATGTGACTCCAATACTATTATCACCAAATAGTGAAATTGTCACAGGAATACCAAATATAACGAAATTACTACGAAATATGCCTTGTATTAAAGCACCTCTTGTTTTATTATCTTTTTCAATCTTAGGGATAATAAAAACTAAGATTAAGAAGATTGAAAAAATGATTATAATAGCTACAGATATAAGTTTAAAATTAAGAGAGCCATCTAAATCTGTATTGTATATGTTAAAAAATAATAATAGTGGCAAGAAAGATTTGAAACAGACATTATTCATTTTATTTAAAGTATGGACATCAAATAGACCTAATTTTTTTAGAATATATCCAAGTGACATTGTGAGAAACAAAGGAAGAACAACATTTACTGATAGAATTAAATTTTCCAAATTTTATTTTCCGTAACTCAATAATTAAATTAAATTTCCATCAGGGCATCTTAAATAAATAGATTTAATTTTGCCAAAGACTTCTATACATTCTAAAATTCCTTGATCAGTTTGAATCTCATTTTGTTCTAAGTATTTTTTTGTCTCATCAATATTCTTGTTTATTCTAAAATAAAAATCAGTACTACCTGTCTGTACGTTTTTCCTATGTGGTAGAAGCTCATATTTTTTATTTATTTCCTTAAAGTTAAAACCAAGTTTTTTATAAAAACTGATACAATTTTCTATATTATTAGTAGTAATGACTACATGGTGTATTTTTTTTATCATAACAACTCCTTAAGATTTCATATAGATTGATATAATGACAATTAAGTTAATCATTAATCAAATGTAGGCATTTAATTAATGATTAGCTATAGTCAAATCCAATTAGTTAGAATAACTTCCTTTTAATGTAAATGTATCTAAAACATGTCCGTCCATAGCTTTGAAAAATTCATTCATATAGAATCCTTTTTCAAGGTCAAGGATGGTATCAAGTGCAAATACATGTATTTCATAGACATGGGGTCTGTCTGGAGGAGCCATACCACCATATACACTGGCCTCTAATCTACCAAGACCTCCTAACTTACCATGCCAGCTAGTAGTTCCCTGAATAAAATCAGTAGCTGTTATACTTTCATTTTCGTTTAACTCGTTTCTTGTTATATTTGCAGCTAGCCAATGTATCCATGCAAATCCACATACAGGAACAGAATCTTTGTCTTCTAAAAATACAGCAAAGGATGCTGTATTCTTTGGAGCATCTTCAAATTTTAGAGGTAGAGAATATGTAGGCATACCATCTTCATTGAACTGGTTTCCTCTTTTTACATATTTATCTTCTATAACACCATTTACTATACCTGTACTAGTTACTTTCATAATAATTTACCTGCTATATAATAAATTAATAGAATATATCTGTAATTTAATTATATACTAGTTGGAAATAATGGTAAATTACTTACTTTTTTTCTTAAGAATGTCTTTTATACCATTATCCAACATAAAATTAATTCCTATAGCTTGCATTATAGCCAAAGTATCCAGCATTTGCTTCCTTTTTACCTTTTATCATATCATGTGTTAGTTCTAATGGGTAAGTATACTCACCACGAAATTTCAAGTAAGTTCACCTCCAGTTTACTTTGCCAAGATACGTTTTGAAGCAAGCTTATATACAAACTCAACTTTTTTATTTGATATATCCCATGAATCTAATTCTTTTTTTATTAAATTTGGATATTTTTTACTTATATCTCTAAGAGCATTGCCTATAGATTTTCTCAAATATTCGCTATCATCTTCTTTTAAACTAGAAAGTAGTGATATAGCAACATCAGGATTAGATTTAAAATAGTCTCTACTAGTCCAAATTCTAAGACCTTCTGTCACAGCTCTTTTTATGTTTGGACTATCAGAATTAAGCCATTCTTTTATTACAGGAAGTGCCTTTTCATATCCTATTTCATTGCAATAATAATCAAATGATTTAGCTAATATTTCTTGTACTCTCCAGTTTTCATCTTTACTCACATTGTCTTTTAAAAATAACAAAGCTTCAGAAATAGTTACTGATATAAAACCAAGTATAAATACTGCTAATTCTCTTACTTGATAATACTCTGATCTATATAAATAGATTGATAGATAATAACATTTTTTTGAGTCATTATTTTTTACAATCTTTTTAGCAATATTTTCAATTTCTTTAAAGCCATTTTCTATAGTAATAATTTTTGCTATTACTTCTTCCAATTTTATCTCCTCCAATAAGTAGATTAGTTTAAATTTCGTGTGGTTATTTGTAAAAAAAATTTGTTTAATTTAGATAAAATAAAGACTTGTCAAAAAGCGTTTGCAAGTCTTTAGTACTAGCATAAATAAAAAATAATAAAAAATCAACATCATTTAACATATAAATTTACTTTTATTATGAGTTTTATATTATAAAATTGTGTTTAAAAAATTAATTGAGTTATATAAATTTTACATGATTTGAGTATACTAATAGAATAAATTATTATATAGTTATACTTATATGAGATGAATATTTTACCAATCCCATCTGATAGTGTATAATTAGGTGATAAAGCAGATGATAAATATTAATTTAAACAATCATAATAACATTTATACAGACAATTTGTGATAAAAAAGTTATCATAATTTGTTTGAAACTAGTGTAATAAAGTTTACATTAAATCAAAAATATAAATAAGTAATTTTAGCTTGTAAGAATAATAAAAAATATAGAAAGCCATGTGACAAGTAAGAAAAAATGCTGTGTTTTAAGAAATATAAATGATACTATAATGAAAAGTAAAATAGGAGGGAAAAATGATACCAGGATTTAAAGAAAGTTTGTTGGGATTAATAAATGAAAGCGCATATAATCCTCTAAAAAAAGAAGAATTAGCAGAAATATTTGATATACATTCATCAGAAATGCCAATGTTTTATAATTTTTTAAATGAATTAGAGGAAGATGGATATATATGTTTTACTAAGAAAGGAAAAATAATATCTCCAAATCAAATGGGATATTTTGTTGGAAAATTTGTATCACATAAAAAGGGATTTGGATTTGTGGAATCTGATGTTGAATATACACAGGATTTATTTATCTCAAGTGACAATATAAATGGTGCTATGCATAATGATAGAGTTATGGCAGAAATAGTAGTACCTGCAACTGAAGAAAAGAGAGCTGAAGGAAGAATAGTAAAAGTTATAAAAAGAGAAATAACTAGAATAGTAGGAACTTTCCAATCAAGTAAAACTTTTGGATTTGTAACACCAGATAATAAGAAATTTACTAAAGATATATATATACCTAAAAAACATTTTAGTGGAGCAGTCGATAATGATAAGGTAGTATGTGAAATTACAGTATGGCCACAAGAGGATAGAAAACCAGAAGGTAAAATTATAGAGATACTAGGTCAAAAAGGTGAAAGAGGCGTAGAAATAGACTCTATAATAAGAGAACATGGTCTCCCAGAAGAATTTCCAAAGAAAGTATTGCAAGAAGCAGAAGCTGTAGCTGTTGAGATTCCTCAAGAAGAGATAAAAAGGAGAAGAGATTTAAGAGATTTAAACATATTTACTATAGATGGAGATGACGCAAAAGACTTAGATGATGCTATATCAATAGAAGTATTATCTAATGGAAACTTCAAATTAGGAGTTCACATAGCTGATGTTACTCATTATGTAAGAGAAAAAAATAAACTTGATAAAGAAGCTTTAAAAAGAGCTACATCAGTTTATTTAGTAGATAAAGTAATTCCAATGTTGCCAAAGACTCTTTCAAATGGAGTATGTAGTTTAAATCCACTTGAAGACAAGTTAACTCTTTCTATATTTATGGAGATAGACCATAAAGGAAATGTAGTTAAGCATGAAATATGTGAATCTGTAATAAATTCAAAAGCTAGAATGACCTATACAGAAGTATCTGATATATTGGAGAAGGATGACGAAAAACTTAAAAAGACTTTTGAACATGTTGCTGAAGATTTTAAAAATGCTGAAATTTTGGCTAAAATTCTTATGTCAAGAAGAGGAAAAAGAGGTGCTATAGATTTCAATTTCCCAGAAGCAAAGATAATTCTAAATGGAAAAGGTGAAGTTGTAGATATAAAGCCATATGAAAGAAGAATATCTAATAAAATAATAGAAGAATTTATGCTTATAAGTAATGAGACAATTGCTGAACATTTTTATTGGATGGGGATACCATTTGTGTATAGAATACATGAGACACCATCTTTGGAAAAAATGGAAGAATTAAGTAAGTTTATATCTACATTTGGATATACAATAAAAGGTGATAAAGAGGAAGTACACCCAAAAGCATTACAAGGTATAATAGAGAAGATAAAGGGCAAAAAAGAAGAGGGAGCTATCAGTACTATAATGCTTCGTTCTTTAAAACAAGCTAAGTATTCACCAGAATGTAGTGGACACTTTGGGTTAGCAGCTAAATTCTACTGTCACTTTACTTCACCAATAAGAAGATATCCTGACCTTCAAATTCATAGAATAATAAAAGAATCCTTAAACAATAAGATAAGTGGAAAAAGACAAGAACAGCTTACTACTATAGTGGATTATGCATCTGTTCAATCATCTGAGAAAGAAAGAAAAGCAGAGTTAGCTGAAAGGGATGTACATGATTTCTATAAGGCTCTTTATATGAAGGATAAAGTCGGTCAAGAATTTGAAGGTGTTGTATCTAGTGTAACTTCATTTGGAATATTTGTTGAGTTAGATAATACTATAGAAGGATTGATAAGGCTTGCAAATATGAATGATGATTACTATATTTATGATGAGAGTTCTTATAGTGTTTTAGGAGAAAGAACTAAGAAGTCGTACAAGATAGGTGACCTTGTTAAGATAAAGGTTGAGAGTGTGAATGTAGATTTTAAAGAAATAGATTTTGAAATAGTTGAAAAGATAGAGGAATAAGTAAAATCATCTAAAATTAGATATGAAAAGTTATAGTATTTATGGTGTGGTTAAATATATAATACTCAATGAAAATAGATAATTAAAAAATATTTAATGAAAAACAGATATCTAAAATATAGATTTTTAATACAAAATAAGTGTATCATTTAAAATTTAAGATACACTTATTTTTTTATTTTATATAAAGTTTTGTTTTATCTAATTTATAATAACGTGTTGCTTTGTATAAATTTAGTGTTAAAATTATAAAAAACGCTACTTAGGAGGAATGGAATTATGGGTATGATAGGATGTTATACTAGAATAAGTGAAGAAGATGTTTTGAAATTACAACAAGCAGAAGGCAATTTACAAGATTTTGTTTTTGAAGATGTACATGAAAATAGTACTATTAATATCGATAAAGCATGGCATGCTATTCACTTTACTTTAACAGGCTGTTCATTTGGAGGAGATGATGATAATATATTTAGCAAATTGGTGTTAAGTGGAAATATATTTATGGAAATTGATGGAGAGCCACCTGCAATGCTGATTACTGATGATGATGTAAAAAAACTATCAGAAGCAATGAACAATTTGGAAGAACAAACGTTTAGAAAAAAATTTAATATTAGTGAGATGTTAGAAAATAATATTTATCCTGTTATGGATGATGAGAATGAAGAAGAGTTTTTTGATTATGTATGGGCAAATTTAATTGAACTTAAAAAGTTTATAGAAGAAGCGACTAATGAAGGACAAGCAGTAATATTTTGTATAATGTGATGATTAGAATATTAATGTACTTACATATCTTAGCCCATGGATAAGTATGCTTTTAAAACACATCAATTATTTCTGAGTTCTTGTGGTGTATAGCTACATATGTTAAAATTTATCTTAAAAGGCTAAATGCTTTATCCTAAATTAGTGTCATCAGAATATAAGTATGTAATAAATATCTCTTAGAGCAAACTATATAATATGACTCTAAAATATGTGAGCCTACAATAGGCATTTAATAATCTTTTAGATTCCAATTTAATTAATATAATTTTAATAAATTTTCTAAAGTTTAATCAGTTGATTTAATTATAGCTCTAAATAATATCTTTTACAGATATAATTTCAAAAAGCTATGTATGAGAGCAAGTTCACTTAAATTTTTAAAATCAAATAAAGTTAAATCTCTTGACTACCTTGATTATTTTGTGAACTTAGTATAGATGTAAACTTTATTATTAAGAAAATACGAGATTTTAGATAAGCTAATGCCTAATTTAAATAATAAGATGAGAAATATAATAGGACATAAAAGCTAGGAATAAGATAAATATAATCAAAGAATAAGGGATGAGAATAATTACCAAGAGAAATCATTACTTGAATATGTTTATGAATATTAGACTATGTTCCTAAATTGAATTGTATATATATCAAGTATAATAATTTGAAACAGTGTGGAAATTTTTATTTAAAAAATACACATAAATATTTCCACACTCTGACTTTATAATAATAATCTAATAAAACTTATAGTGACTTTATAAACTCAATAATGATTTAATAAATATTTATAAAACCACTATTTTTGCTTAGAAACTTTATTATTCATATTATCATTAGTAGGCATTGTTCCAAAGCTTAATTTTTCGTACATTACTTGAGTTGGAGCTAGCCAAACTGTACCGTTACCAGTAAATGTATTTAAGAAACCTTCACCATTTAAAGCAGAACCAATTAAAGATTTATCTGATTTTGTAACAGAAAAATTAACTCCAGATGTTCTTGCTATTGCAAAGTTACCATCTACCTTTAATTCTTCGCCATTTTTCAATTCATATTCTACGATTTCACTTTGAGGTACAACACATTCTAGAACGATTACACCAGTACCACTTAATTCTATTTGGAAGAAGCCTTCACCACCAAGTAAAGCAGATGAGAAGTTCTTTTGTGTAAATGCTTTTACTTCTATTGTATCAGAGCAACAATAGAATAATCCTTTATCAACAATTATAGAATCATTATCAAGATTCATAAATAAATAATGTTTAAAAGAAGGTTCTAAGTAAACTTCACCAATACCTTTGTATACAGGTTTCATCATTGATTCATTAGTAAGTGCTCCTGATATTCCTTTTTTGAAAAGACCTCCAACACCACCAATCTTAGTTTCAGAAGATATATTTCCTTTATAATAGTACAATGCACCAGCCTCTGTCTTTATTGATGAATTATTTAACTTTATCTTAATTTGTCTAGCTTTCAAGCCAGCCTCTCTAGCAAAATATAATCCCATTGCCATTAATGGGCTAGAAGCTCCCTCAAGTTTTTCAAATTCTAATACTTCAAATTCACTCTTACCATCTGATGCATTTTCTAAAATTTTTACTTTTTTGCTTAAATCCATACAAATTTCTCCCTACTATGTTAAAATTTATCTCTAAAATATTATAAGATATAACGATATATTACATTTTTTTTAAAAAAATGGCTACTTTATCATCAAATTTTTACCTATTTTTAAGAAGTTTTTGAAATGTTTAGATTTGAGTTAGATTGTTTAAGGATGTATAGTTATTTCGATAGGTATTTTGAGTATTATTTATTATTTGTGGGTATTATATTTTATGGGTATATTATTTATTCTACATTGCCTAACTAACTTAATATATCAGTGAAATATTGACTAAAAGACCTAAATATGTTATCATACAAGTTAGTCAAATAATTTGGCAACATTAAATATTTAGCAAATTCCTAATATTTATTGAAGAAATTTCTAGCAAAGAAGGTGAGATTTATATGGCTGGTAAAAAAATATTAGCAACAAACAAAAGAGCAAAACATGAATATTTTATAGAAGAAACTTATGAATGTGGAATTGAATTAAAAGGAACAGAAGTAAAATCAATAAGACAAGGTAAAGTTAATCTAAGTGATGGATTTGCATCTGTAGATAATAGTGAAGTATTTTTAAAACAAGTTCATATAAGTCCATATGAGCAAGGAAATATATTTAATGTTGATCCTTTAAGAGTTAGAAAACTATTGCTTCATAAACATGAAATAAGAAAACTTATTGGAGCAACTACTATAAAGGGGTATTCACTTATACCACTTAGTTTGTATCTAAAAAACGGTAAAGTTAAAGTAGAGATTGCCTTAGCAAAAGGTAAAAAACTATATGATAAACGTCAAGATATGGCTAAGAAAGACGCACAAAGACGTATAGAAAGAGAAATGACAGGGAAGTATTAAACTAGATAAAACTGTATTTTTTAGAATAAAATTCTTTATTATCTAGAACATAACATTGATTTTTATTCTTAAAAGTATTATATTATATATACATTAAAAATTTAATAAAAATGGTGATAAAGTTTGCGAAGAGTCTACTGGACTATAACTAATCAAGGGGGCGTAAAGGTTTCGACGTGGGTTTGGAACTTGAGGCTGCATGTCGTGTTACTCTGGGTCACGTAAAAACTGGGGAACTTTAAAATAAACGCAGACGATAATTTCGCGATAGCAGCCTAGTTGCTGCTCGTCCCTCTTAGTCCTCCTGCCGACTAAGACTGGACGTCATTATGCAGGGAACTACTTTATGGGTGTCTCGACTTGAAGTAGATTAATTGGGACTGGCTAAGCATAGAGCCTGCCACTTGGCGTTATGTGAGGCGAGATATTAGTGAAGTTGGCTAAGCATGTAGATGCAGCAAGGAAAAGATTTGCGGACAGGGGTTCGACTCCCCTCGTCTCCACCAATTTTGAAAAAAGAATGATGAAATACTTGGAAATACTAGTCTTTATTGACTAGTATTTTTTATTTTGGAGATAAAATCCACCAACCGTACCCCAACCACAGAAAATGAGGTATTTTTGAGGGTATATGGGGGTGCATTTAGGCTGTATAAAAAGTTTTTATTTGTTTATTATGATAATAGGTAACATAGAATTTTAATATCTACTTTATGATATAATATTTTTATAAATGTAAGACAGTTTAAGTTGTTAATTAGTAAAAATATATATTATATAAGCTTGATAGGAGTTGAGGTTTGTAATGGATGAAAGAAAACTAGAATTTTCTATTTTTTGCATTGAAGCTTTAGCAGAAAAATTGAATATAGATTCAGAAGGAGTTTATAAGCTTCTTAAACATGATACTGATATTTTAGATAACTATATAATACCTTGCTATGAAGCACTACATTCTCAAAGTAAAGGTTACATAGTGGAAGATTTAATGCAAGTACTTAAAGAAAAGGGTGTGATATAATGATTGTATATCATGGTTCATATTGTGTGGTAAAAATGCCTAATATTACCTTTTCAAGAGATTCTTTAGATTTTGGAAAAGGATTCTATGTAACCAGTATAAAGACACAAGCAATTAACTGGACAGAGCGTTTTAAAAAAAGAGGTAAAAAAGCATATTTAAATAGTTATTCTTTAGATATTGATAAATTAAAAGAAAACTGCAAGGTAAAAATCTTCAATAGTTATAATTTAGAATGGCTTGATTTTATAATAGAATGTAGAAATATGAGTGATATATATATGAAATATGACATTATAATAGGTGGTATTGCTGATGATAAGATTTACAATACAATAGAACTGTATCAAGATAATCTTATTGAAAAAGATGAAGCTTTAAAAAGATTAAAATACTATAAACCAAATGAACAAATATGTATAACCAATCAAAATGTAATAGATAAATATTTAAAGTTTAGGTATGAAGAGGAGGTATAGTGATTATGGAAGCAAATAAAACATTATTACAAATACTATATAAAAAAATCATATTAGAATTTTCTAAGCAAACAGGTAAGAGCTTGGAAGAAAGTATGGATTATTTATATACTTCTGAAACATATAAACTTATAAGTGAAGGTGTGGCAGATATGCACTGTAAGGGTCATATATACTTGGCTCAAGAATTAATGTTAGAAAATGGATTAATGTACCATAAAGGCTACCCAAGATAAATAATTAAAACTAGATACGAAATAAGGATACAAGATAATATAAAATTAATTTGTATCCTTATTTTGATTTTGTAATTAACTATATGAAATTATAATATTTATATGTATTTGATTTTTACAATGAAAATATTTTATCCAACTTTTCTACAGCTTCAACCTTCTTATCTTCCATAACTTGAGTATATATGTTTAAAGTTATTGATATATCATAATGACCCATTAAAACTTGTACAGTTTTAGGAGGGACATCATTCTCAAAAAGTCTAGTTGCATAAGTTTTTCTAAGACCATGAAACTTTATAGGCTCTATATTTAAGCTATTTAATATGGACTTTAAATTCCTTAAAGGTCTTTTATCATCTATAGGGATACCTAATTCATTGCAAAATACATAATTATCATTTCTATATAATTCTCCAGCCTTTAATATATCTGTATTTTGATTTACTTTATGTTCTTTCAATTTATTTAAAACATCTTTTGGAATAGGTACAGTTCTGTAAGAATTTGATGTCTTTGGCTCTTGCTCTAATACTTTAAGCTCTCTATTTCCATTTCTATCTATAAAATATGTTCTTTGAAGAGTTCTTTTAACTGTTAAATTAGACTTTTTAAAATCAATATCAAACCATTTAAGTCCTAATAATTCTCCTAATCTAAGTCCAGTACCAAGAGCAAGTAAAAATAATACCTCTAATTTATGTCCCTCTATAGCTTTTATAAAACTCTTTTGTTGTTCAAGAGTCAATATTTCAAGCTTATTTTCCTTTTTCTCAACTGGTATATTTACCATAGTACAATAGTTACGTTGTATAAGACCTTGTTTTTCAGCTTCTGATAAGCAGGTTTTTAGTTTAGTGTTTATTTGCCTTATAGTAGGTATACTTTTATTGGAATCAAGCAATCTATTGTAATATTTTTGTATGTGAGATACTCTTAAGTCCTTTAATTTAACATTGCCTAAATCAGTATCTTTAATATAATTACGATAGATGCTTTCATATCTTTCAAATGACTTAGGTTTTAAATCTTTTATTCTATATTCAAACAACCAATTGTAAAACCAATGCTCTAAAGTTATTTTATCATCTGAAATATCAGAGCTTAAATAATATTGTTTTTTATAAGCATCTAGTTTATCTTTAACTTCCTTTTGAGTCTTACCATAAAATTCTTTTCTTATTGGTTTACCATCTTCATTATAGCCAATCATTATACGGGAACGCCAACCATCTTTATATTTTCCGATAGAGCCTTCTCCATTAGCTCTTTTAGTTGCCATTTTTAAACAGCTCCTTATATGATTTATAGTTATATTCATCAAAGAATGTAATACATTTCTCTAATAAGAATTTTATAACTTCATCACCTTCTAGTGTTTCATAGAAGTTTAGCATTAATGTGTTGTATTCTTGTTTATGTTTAGCTGGTATTGATAGAACTCCTATATCATTACTTATAAGTATTAGGTTTGAGGTAAGTCTAGCAGTTCTTTTGTTGCCATCATAGAAGAATTGACAATAGGACAACCATAAATTTATTATTATAGCCTTTTCTAAGGGGTTAGTTATTTTATTTATGATATTTATGTCATTTACAAATAAATCATTTAATAGAGTGGCTTCTATGCACTCATATTGGGTAGTACCAGCTATACCTATATTACCATTTCTGAAATCTCCAACGATTAGAGCTTCATCTTTTGCAACTATTTTATGTATAGAGCAAATTGTATCTTTATTTAAAGATAATTTTTCTTTGTTACTTAATTTTATTACATAATCCCATGATGATTTTATATTTAGTATTTGATTTTGGTCACTTAATTTATGTCCACCTACTGTTATACCATCAAGTAATGTTTGTACTTCTGGGAATGTGAAGGGGTTATTTTCTAGGTTACCCATATCATATACAAATTCACTTATCATTCTTCTAATGTATGTTAAAGTATATTTTTTATCTCCATGAGGTAGATTAGTAGGGAATTTATGTGTGTATTTTGGTATATATGATTTATTCATGATTTTAGCTCCTTTCATATCTAATTTTTATTTATTAACTATGAATGTATAAAAGTTAATAGGTAAACCTATATTTTGAAAATATGCAATACTAATATTCTTCATCCTCATCTTCAATAAGACCATTAGAGTTTTCTTGTATAAAATTTTCAACAAGACCATTTATCACCCAATTTAGATTTTTGGAGAAGTCTTTGAAGTCAGAGAAGTTTAGGTTAATTGGTTTTATTGTATCTGCATTATCTGTAATTTCAAACTTTTTTTTATAGTCTGTTTTTATATCATAACCATAATTTTCTAATATGTGAATTACTAAATCCAACTCTTTATCAAATACTTTTAAATTAATATTATTATTTGTTAAAGTATCTAAATCATTTTTTTCAACAATGAGTTTATTTATAGCAATTGATAAAGCAGTAGCTATTTTTCTTATCATATCTAGACTAGGTATTCTTTGATTTTGCTCATATTTAGCTATAGCATGAACTGAACAACCAATCTTGTTGGCTAGCTCATCCCTTGACATATTTATCGATTTTCTATATTGTTTAATCTTTTCTCCAATTGTATTATTTATCATAATTCCACCTTAAATATATCATCAAACAATGATTATATTTTTACACATATAAAGGAGTTATTTTCTAGATTATCTATGTTATATACTAACTTACTCATAATTCTTTTAATGTATATTAGAGTATATTTTTTATCTCCATGAAATAAATTAGTAGGGCATTTATATGTGTATTTTAGCATATATGATTTATTCATAATTGTAACTCCATTCATAGTTTTTTATCATTGCTTTAGATAGTATTGATATTATTTTATATTTTAGTTAGTAGTTTTTTTATTTCTTTAAGTGTATTTTCAAGCTTTTCATTTTTTTCCTTTAATTCGTTATTTTCTTGTAATAATTTAAAGTAATCATTATTTTTAATAGTAATATTTTCTTTTTGAGATATTAATTTTTTTAGTCGAATATTACTTCCATTATCTGTTGAGTCACTAAAGTAATCATAGATTGTTTCTATATTTTCTTCTGATAGACCAATATCTAATAATTCATCAATTGATTGTTTTGTAAGAACATCATTTTTAATAATTTCTTTTATTTCATCAGGATGTAATGAAAAATCTAATTCAGTATTAGATATACAATCTGAAAGTATCCAATTATAAACTTGATTTTCATTTAGTTCTAATTTTTCACCAAGTTTATAATATTGGTCTTTATCAGACCAAGCACCTAGCAATAAACTTGAGGTAATTCTAATATCATCATCTTCCATAAGATTTGAAATAGCATTTAAAAATTCATCAAAAGAATAGTATTCTTCTGGGAATAAAGACTGTAAAAAGTATAAAACATCTTCATTAGTCATTACTTCATTTTCAATATCAAAATAAAAGATAGTCTTTTCAATTTTCAAAGCTTTAGCGAGTTTTGATAAGGTATCTATACTAGGTATTCTTTTATCATTTTCATAATTTATTAGAGCATTTCTTGAGATGCCACTAATTTCAGCAAGTTGAATCTGCGTTAGCTTTTTTTGTTTTCTTATCTTTTTTAAGTTTTTTCCAATTTGCAATATTATCACCTCGTATAAAGTATATCCCAAAAGTACACAAATGAGAACAGAAAAATAATATATTCTTATTGACAGTACACATATGTCGACATTATAATTAAAATGTAAAGTTTACGAATGTAAACTAGAAAAAAGGAGGAAAAAGTATGGGAATCAATTTAAAAATATTTAGGATTAAAAAAGGTTTAAAGCAACAAGAACTGGCAGATAGAGTTGGTATATCAAGATATTATTTATCAAACTTGGAAACAGGTAAGGCTAATAATCCAAGCAATGATTTGATGATTAAACTATCTAGAGCTTTAGATACAACAGTAGAAGAATTATTTTTTAGTAAGGAGGATTAAAATATGAAAGAGAATAATAATTTAGAGGTTTTAAAGACATTACAAGCCACTTTAAACATTATTGTAAAGAATGAAGAAGAAGCACAAGAAAAAAAGCAAGGATATAAAATTATTGAAAATGCGAAAAGAAATAAAGCTGAGCTTATAACATGTAAAGAAGCATCTAAGCTTTATCCTATAGGAGAATCAAAATTTAGGCAGTTATGTCATTCTAAAAACAAAGGATTCCCTTGTATATGGATAAATAATCGAGTATACATAATAAAAAATAAATTAGATGATTGGTTTATTGAAAATGCAAATGGTATCAAGTTATAGTCTTAAAGTAGGTGTTTGTAATTGAGCAATAAAGGGTGGATAAAGCTTTATAGGGAGTTGTTGGATAAATCAATTTGGAAAGACATTAAACCAGAAAGAAAAGTAATATTAATAACTATATTACTTATGGCTAGTCATAAAGAAAACTATGTTTTTATAGATAACAAAAGGATAAAAATAAAGTCTGGACAATTTATTTCTTCCTATAGCAAAATAGCTGAAAGATGTGGTAAAGGAGTTAGTTATCAAATGGTTAGAAGTTGTTTGTTGGTTTTTAAAAATGCTGGTTTTCTAACATACGAAACAACAAACAAATATATAGTCATAACTATTGAAAACTGGGAGCTTTACCAAGAGAACATAGAAAATCAACAACCTAATCAACAGACTATTAACAATCAATCAACAACAATCAAGAATATAAAGAATGAAAATAATATTATATATAGTGAAATTATAAGCAAATTTAACTCAACTTGTATTGAACTTTCAAAGGTCAAGAAACTAACAGATACAAGAAAGAGGAGAATAAATTCAAGAATAAGAGAATATGATAAAGAAACTGTATTAGAGGTTATAAATATAGTTAGTAAAACAAGTTTTCTGAATGGAAATAATAATACAGGATGGAAAGCAAATTTTGATTGGATAATGAATTCAAGTAATTTTACCAAGATACTAGAGGGCAATTATCATAGCAAGGAAATTGTCATAAATAAAGAGACAGGAATATATAATCCAGATGACTCACAATTAAAGTGGTAAGGAGGTTATATTATAAATAATTCAAACAACTTAATTAAAAATACAGAAGCAGAGCAATCAATATTAGGAAGTATTTTATTAGATTCAACAATAGTACAAGAGTTAGAGCAAATGTTAAATGAAGACATGTTTTATCATGAAGAACATAAATACATATTTAATGCTATAAAAGAAATAAATAAGAGAAATGAAGTAATAGATATAATAACTCTTACAGAAGAATTAAATAGAAAAGGTCATTTGAATAATATTGGAGGTATAAGCTATATCACTAGTTTGTCAACCATAGTTCCAACAGTATCAAATTTCATGAGTTATGTAAGTATAGTTATTGAAAAATACCAAAATAGAAATATAATTGATAAATTCAATAAGTTCAATCTTGGAGAAATAGATGATAATACTCTTGTATATCAGTTAGAAAATGATATAAATAAAGCTAATCAGAAATTAATAAAAAAGGATTCAAGTATAACAGCCATATCAGAGAGAGCCTTTGAATATATAAATGATGAAATAAATGAAGGTATTAAAACTGGAATAAAGTTCTTAGATGATACTATAGGAGGTTTATATGGAGGTGAACTAACTACAATAGCAGCTAAAAGTGGAAGAGGTAAAACAGCATTGGCGTTACAAATACTTAGAAATGTAATATTTCAAGGTAAGAAAGTACTTTTTATAAGTGGAGAAATGAGCGATATACAGATTCTATTTAGAAATATAGCATCACTAACTGGAATATCAGTTGTAAAGATGAAAAATAGAAACTTAGATGATGAAGAAATAGTCAAATATATACAAGCTTTAAGTATAATAAATCAAGAAAATAATCTTTATATAAATGACTCTGTAAACACAGTATCAGGAATAAAGAGAGAAATAAAGAATATTAAGCCTAACTTAGTAATAATTGATTATTTGCAAATTTTGGATTATGAAGGTAAAGAAGTAGGAGAAGCTAAATTCGCTGACTTATCAAGGCAAATAAAAAAGATTACTTTAGATTTTAATATACCAGTTATTCAGCTTGCTCAATTAAATGATGAATTGAAAGATGAAAGACCTAAAGGCGATAGAGTAATGAGAAGTTCAAAGCAGATATATATGGATTCTAATTCAGTTATATATATTCATAGACCTACAGAAAAAGAAGCTCTTAATTATTGTAAGACAATGGGAATTGAGGATATAAGAGAACTGAGACGAAGAGAAAAAGGTTTTGGTGCTAATTTAAGTGAGATTATTGTTGCTAAAAATAGAGATGGTGAGTCAGGATTTAGACCATATTGGTATATAGGAAATTTGTTTTCTTTTGAAGAATGTAAGAAGATACAAGAGATATAAAAAAGAAGCATGATTTATTAAGTAATAGATAAATTATGTTTCGAGAAGTGTTGAAGGATAAAGATAAGTATTAATTAGATGTAATAAAGATTTAAAATATATTGAGTTTAGATTTAAAAACTTATTAGAAAAAGGTAGTTGCCATATAAATATAACAACTACCTTTATAAATTAGGTACTTGATGTACACTAACCTAGCAACTTAAGTATATATTAAGTACCTGATGAAAGTCAAGGAGGTACTAAAATGTATGATGAAATTATAGAAATATATTTTGATTATTGGATAAATGAACATATGTATAGAGGGATTTTAGAAAAAGATGAGTATTATATTGAATGTTGGAAAGAGGTTAAAAAAATTAATGAGTTATTGGAAAAAAGTTTAGAAGATGATAAGAAGTGTGTGTTGGTTGAATTAAATGATTTGTTTAATTCATTAATAGAATTTGAAAGGGAACTTGGTTATAAACTTGGATTTAAAGCAGGAGCTAATTTTATAATTGGATTATTGGATTAAGCTGGGATCTATTCTTAGTAATCATAAAAAGCTAAATTTTAACTTACATAAGTTGGAATTTAGTTTTTTATTATATATTAGTAATTTGAAATATGATTCTATAGATTTAAAATATATATTGATACATTAAAACTAGAATTGAGCATTTAATTTTTTATTAGAGGTAGATAACATTTAAATATAAAAGTATTTATCTTTAATGTAGTAAAAAAACTAGAATATATAGCTGAACTAGCAATAAAATGGTATAATTTGTATGAGAATTAAGAAGATTGTATTAAAATAATAGAATAGTGTAGTGAGGTGAACTTGTTGAATAATATAATGGAAATGATTGCTGAAGAAACTGGTGGAAAAAGTTTTAGAACTTTTAAATATAGTTTTGATAGCATTAGAGTTCCATCACTTGATTATGATGACAACAATGAAATTATTTGGAAAGATATTGGAGAAACAGAAAAACATAAAAGCCCTAAGGATCTATCAGAATTAGCTAAAAGTATTAGTAAGTATAAACCTCTATTTACATATTTTTTAGATGGGTCAAGAAGAGTATTTAAGGTTGATGATATATCTTATCAAAATCAAGTTTTTCCTGTTATTGCTGGTCAAATTGGAATTGGATGCTGTAAAAGAGAATCTAAAGAAATAAAACCATTTAAATTTGAGCGCTGTTCAGTAATATGTCTTCCTAAAATTGCTAACAAAGGTGGGTGGAATCCTCAACTTTTTTTTAGTAATTTATTACAAAAAATAAATTCTAATATGTCATTAAAAAAAAATAATATAGAATTTACAAATATATTGACATATAAATACTTACGAAATGAAGGAGAAAATTTAGAAAATAAAGGTATTGCAGTAATACAAGATCTTATGATAGATAAGGAAAAAGAAATGACAGCTTTTCTTGCAAGTAAAAATCTATTAGATCAAAATAATTACTTACTTAAAGACGGTTCATTAGAATATCGTGTAATGTCAACAGGTAATTTTAGAGAATTAAGGAAAATACGTAATAATTATAGATGGGTTGTTGGAGTATCTAAATCTTTTAACCCTGAAAAATGCTTAGATATTAAAGGAAAAAACAATTCAAATTACATAGCAAATCTAAAATTATATAATAGAACTCCTGTTAGTAAGTACACTTCAAAAATGTTTGGAGATGTAAGCTTTGCTATTTGGTATGTTCGTATAAGAGAAAAAAGATATACTAGTAATGCATTTGACGGAGTTTTAAAGTTAGAAAGAATATTAGTAACAGATGAAGAAATTGAACATGGATTAGATTCAGAAGAGGTTGATTTTATTACAGCTAATATTATCAATGAGAGAAACCCAGTCTGTTATGGAAAAGATTTTAGATGGGCAAATCACTTATATCCAGTTTTTTTAACTGAAAGTTATGTAAAAAGCAAGTATATTAGTAATACATTATTTTTAAATATATTTTAAATAGAATAGGGGTATATGTATGGGAGAAGTAATAGGGAAAGTAATTGCAACAGAGAAAAATCCGTCTACCATTGATGAATTTTTTTTCTGGACATCACCAAAATTAATTTTAAATCCATTTGATGTAGTGAAAATAAGTCATATAAATGGGAGTTTTTCTTATGGGGTAATAGAAGAAATCTCTCATATTACAGATTCAGCTAATTTTTTATCAAGTTATATATCTAATGATTTTGGGGATGTTAATTCAGTTGAAAATACACATAGAATAGGTATGAATTACATTAAAGCACAAGTAATAGGAAATACAAAGAATATTTATATTCCTCTATTGAATAATGAAAAAGTATATATGGCAAATGCTAACGAAATTTCTGAGGCATTAGGGTTGTCTAATATTAAAAATCCAATGATATGTGGATATCTTGAGATGTACAAAAGTTCAGAAGAAGATAAGAAAGTGATGCTTCCTGTAAATATAGATTCAAGATTTCTAATTGGCCCAGAAGGTGCGCACTTAAATATATCTGGGATATCAGGTTTAGCAACTAAAACTTCATATGCTATGTTTTTATTGAAATCAATACAAGATTACTATATAAAAAATGATGAAGATAGTGATAGTGTAGCTTTTGTATTGTTCAATGTTAAAGGAAAAGATTTACTTTCAATAGATGAAAAAAATGATTTTGAAAGTATAGAAGAGAGAGAAGAATCCTATAAATTATATGATATGTTAGGATTATCAAAAGATCCATTTAAAAATGTTAAATATTATTATCCATATTCTGAACAAAATATATGGAATACATATATGGATAAAAAAACATTACATGAGCAACAAAAACTAAATAAAGCCTTTATGTATAAATATATATATGAAGAAGATAAGGATAATTTAGACTTAATGTTTTCTAGTTTAGATGACCCTACCCAATCTATGGACTCAATTTTAAATTATATAATTACTAACCAAGGTGGTTTTGGAAAGTTTACTCTATGGGATGATTTTTTAGAAGAAATACAAGATAGATGCCAAGCTGGTGTTAAATCTTATGATAAAGAGATTACTGTAGCAAGCTGGAGAAAATTTAATCGTATAATAAGAAAATCAATATATAAAAATGCTATATTCAATGATAGAGTTGATTCTGATAATAATGAAGTTCGTATAAATGAGTCATTAAAGAATATAAAAAGAAATGAAATACATGTTATAGATATAGCAAAATTAAATGAAGATATGCAAAGTTTTGTATTTGGAGATGCTATAAGAACAATTTACAATTTAAAATTAGGAGAATATGGAAGTGATGATGAATGTAACATTCCATCAAAAATAGTAATATTCATTGATGAATTAAATAAGTATGCATCTACAGATTCTCCTAAAAATTCACCAATACTTAGACAAATATTGGATATAGCAGAAAGAGGTAGATCTTTAGGTATTATATTATTTTCTGCAGAACAATTTAAAAGTGCTATACATAGCAGAGTTACAGGCAATTGTTCTACACATGTCTATGGAAGAACAAATGCTATTGAAATAGCTAAGAGTGATTATAAATTTATTTCACCAGTGTATAAGAATATGATGACAAGGTTAAAACAAGGTGAATATATTATTCAAAATCCTATTTTTAGGTCATTATTAAATATAAAGTTTCCAAAACCATTATATAAGCAGTATAAATAAGGTAGGTGTTTTTAATTGATTATATTAGGTAAAAATATTATAGAAAATCTTACAGTAGGTATGTATGAAGATTGTAGAGTTATTTACAGAGAATATATACAAAATTCTGCAGATCAAATAGATAAGGCTGTTCAAACTGCTTTGATGAAACAAGAAGATGCTTGTATAGATATAGACATAGATAAAAAGACAAGAAATATAAAAATATATGATAATGCTACTGGAATTCAAAAGAAGTATTTTAAAAAAAGATTATCTGATATTGCAAATTCTGAAAAAGATAGAGATACAGATAAAGGATTTAGAGGTATAGGAAGATTAGGTGGAATTGCATATTGTGATAAACTAAAATTTTCATCTTCTTATTATGGTGAAAACTTAAAATCAGTAATGATCTGGGATGCAAAAAAATGTAAAGAAATTTTAAGTGATAAAAATTGTAGATGTACAGCAGAAGAATTACTGGATAACATTATAAGTTATGAAGAAGAGGTTTGTGATGAAGAAAGTCATTTTTTTGAAGTAGAATTAATTAATGTTAATAATGAAAATAAAGAGTTAATGGACATTAAAGAAGTAGAAAAGTATTTATCTTCAATAGCACCAGTTCCATATCATAACTTTATTTATAAAGAAAAAATTTATGAATTTATAAATAATGAAAATATGAGTATTTGTGAATATAAAATTTCTATAAATGGAAAGCAGATATTTAAAAACTATAGAAATAAACTTTATGAAGATACTAAAAACGCAGGGAAAAAATCATATGATGAAATATATGATTTAGAATTTAAAAAAATCATGAATAGTGACAATGAGTTAATTGCTTGGATGTGGTTTGGGGTATCTGGCTTTATAAAGTCAATTCCTGTATGTAATCAAATGCGCGGAATCAGATTAAGAAAAGAGAATATTCAAATTGGAAATGAAAGAACTTTAACACACTTCTTTAGAGAACCGAGAGGAAATTATTATTTTATTGGTGAAATTCATGTTGTGAGCAAAGATCTTATACCAAATGCCAGAAGAGACTACTTTAATGAAAATGAAACTGAAAAAGAATTAGAAGCAGGTTTAAAATCTATATTTGATGAATTACATACATTATATCATCATGCAAATAGAATTAAAAATGCATTTAAAAAAAAATCTGAATATGATAAGGTAGAAAATGAATATAATAAAAAAATAAAAGAGGGAGGATTTATTGATTCAGAAGAAAAAAAATTATCTGAAAAAGAATTAGAAGAAAAGCTTAAAGATGCAGAAGAAGCTAAAAGAATCCTTAAAGGAGTGGTTGATAAAGCTTCTGATAAAGGAGTTATAAATAAAGTATTTTCTATATTAGAAAAAGGATACTCACATAGTGAAAATCAAGAAAAAGTAATTGAAATAAAAAGTGAAAAAATCGAGAAAACAGAAAGAAACGAAAAAATTGAAAAAACTAAAAATAATAAAAAGTTTATGACACAAAGATTATCTAATTTAAATAGAAAGGAACAAAAACTTGTAAGTAAAATATATAGTGTAATTAAAGCTGTATTGCCAAGAGACACAGCTAACACATTAATAGAGAAAATACAAGAAGAGTTGAGCTAATGAATAGAAATATTTTATTAATAGAACCAAATTATAAAAATAAATATCCTCCAATTGGAGTAATGAAAATATCAACATACTATAAAATGTTAGGAGACAAAGTTACTTTTTTTAAGGGAGATCTAAAGGACTTAGTTATAAATGATATCTATGATGACTTATTAAAACAATTGTATGCAAATTGTAATGAGGTTTTTTGGGAAGAATATAAAAATGATATTATTTACTATCTTAAAAAGGGAATAAAAGATGCTCTAGAGAAAATTCCCAAAGTAGATGATAATCCAATTATTAGAGATCTATTAGTATATTATAGAAAGTTTTATAGAACTAAAGAATATCTTAATCCTAATTATAGAAAATATGATAGGGTGGGAATAACAACTTTATTTACTTTTTATTGGGATATAACTATTGAAACTATAAATTTTGCAAAATGCTTATGTAAACACCCAAAGGATGTTATGGTTGGAGGTGTTATGGCATCTATTTTACCAAATGAAATAGAAAAAGAAACAGGTATAAAGCCTTTTGTTGGCGCATTAAATAAGTCTGGAATACTAGATGATAATGATATAATAATTGATAACCTGCCATTAGATTATTCAATATTGGATGAGATAGATTATAGATATCCAGCAAATAATTCTTATTTTGGGTACATGACAAGGGGTTGCATAAATAAATGTAGTTTTTGTGCAGTTCCTAAATTAGAACCAGAATACAAAGATTTTATAAGCATAAAAGAGCAAATAAAAATTACAAATGAAAAATTTGGAGAGAAAAAAGATTTACTATTATTAGATAATAATGTATTAGCTTCCAATAACTTTAATAAAATTATTGAAGAGATAAAAGAAGCAGGGTTTACGAAAGATAATCTTTTTCATCAACCAAATGAATTTGAGGTAGCAATTAGAAATCTAAGAGAAGGATATAATGATAGAGCATACATAAAAAAGATTATAGGTTTATACAAGTTGCTGCTGGATAAATATTTTAATGAAGAAACAAAACACATATTTTCTATTTTGGAAACAAAAAAGTTATTAGACATAGAAACTGCTAAAAAAGAAAATATTCTATCATGTTATGAAGATGTAAAAGTATTATTTGAAAAATACTATAAGAGAAGACCTAAAAAAAGAATTGTAGATTTCAATCAAGGAATTGATGCTCGTTTGATTAATGACGAAAATATGTCTAAATTATCAGAAATACCTATTAAACCACTAAGAATAGCTTTTGATGACTGGAAATTACACGATATCTATGAAAATGCAGTTAAAACAGCAGTTAAATATGGCATAAAAAATTTATCTAATTATCTTTTATATAATTATAAAGATAAGCCAATAGATTTATATAGGAGATTGAAACTAAATGTTGATTTATGTGACGAATTAGATGCTAATATATATTCTTTTCCCATGAAATATCATCCTATAGAAGATCCAAAATACTTTAAAAATAGAAACTTTATAGGTTTACATTGGAATAGAAAGTTTATAAGGGCTATACAAGCAATATTAAATTCTACAAAAGGCAAAGTGGGAAGTGGAACATCTTTTTTTAATGAAGCATTTGGAGAATCTGAAAATGCTTTTTATAAACTACTATATATGCCAGAAACATTTATAATATATCGTCAATTTTTTAAAGACTGTGGTCTGACCAACAAATGGTGGCAGGATTTCAAATCCTTAAATGAAGAAAAAATTATTTTTACGAAAAGGATAATAGAAAAAAATGAATTTCAAGATATAGATCTATTAACAAATGATAAAGAAATTTTAAATATTCTGAAATACTATAAAATAACAAGAGACCAAGCTGAAGGTATCATGAAGAATGGGTTTTATAACAATTAGTTATAAAGCCTATTTTTATACTAATACTTAAATACGAAATAGAAATTTGTACCCCAACGATACCCCAATTACAAAAATAAATAATAAGAAGTGTCCAAAAAAATTAACATAATATAGTAATCAAATAGCTATATACCTACATTCACAAAAATCAACAAAACAATCAAATAACCACTTATAGACTCCCCTCGTCTCCACCACTTAAATTCACGAAAAAGGAACTGTCGAATGAGTAATTTTAAATTGCTGTTCGACAGTTCTTTTTTTACTTGTTTTTCATTGATTTATATTTATGCAAGATTTGAGCTTAAAAATGGGCATAAGAAATAAAGGTATAAAAATACCATTTAAAAAATGGAATAATTTACAAATGGTAAGATTAAGAAATATTTTTGAGAGGGTGAATATACATACCACATTTATTATTCATTATCTTATTGTGAAATTTAGAAATACTATGGGCTAACACCACAAGTATAAATTCGGAAAGAACATTTTGAATTGCCTCTACTTAGAGATCTCTTAAAGTTTATATTATGTTTTATTTGAGCTAAAGCTCCTTCTACCTGAATACTTCTATTCATTCTAAGTTTACATCTTTGTATACTAGTGATTCTTTCTAAATTATCCTTTCTTTTTTCATGAAATAATTTAGATATTTCAAGCCTCTTAGTCCTTTGCTCAAGGGATATTTTGCTATTATTTCCTTTTATATAGCTACGTTTAAATTCACAGTAACTACAATCATCACAAGTATAATATGTTATTTTACTTTTATATCCAGTTTTTGATTTCCTTATTTTGGTATTACTAGCATATAGCTTTTTATTATTTTTGCAAATGTAGTAATCATCTTCTGAATTATACTTTATGTTGTCTACAAGACCTATATCATTTTATATTTTCTTGTTTTACTAACTTCATAATTGGAAGGTTTAATAAAAGAAAGTTGATTATTATTTTCAAGAAATACATAATTTTCCTCACTTTCATAACCAGCGTCAGCTATTACTTTATGATATTTAAAATTAGTATATTTTTCTATAGACTTTAAAAATGATATTAAAGTAGTAGTATCTGTAGGTTGAGAACCTGAATTTGCCCATACTACATATTCAGAATCTACACCAATTTGAATATTATATGTAGGTTTAAGTTGAACATTCTTCATGTAGTCTTCTTTCATCCTCATAAATGTTGCATCTTTATCCGTTTTAGAGGAGCTGTTTCGTTCACCCATTATATAAAGATCTTTAATATACTTTTTTAACCTATTGATATAATTACATAATTTTTGAATAGACGTTTTTCTTTTACCTTTGCCATGAACAAAATAACTCTCTCTTCTCTAGCTATCTTTTTAAGTTTTTTAAGTAACTTTTTTAAGTGACACATTCTTATTTTATCTTTATAAATTACCTTAATGCCAAAATCTTGTTCGCATTTTAAAATAAAGTAAGGTAGCTCCTTTAACATTTTAGGCATATTTTTTTCAATAATTTTTCTCCAAACAAATGTACATCTATTAGCAACAGATTTAATTTTACTTCCATCAATAAATAATGTATCTTTTGAAATTTCATTAATATCACCAAGATAATTTGTAAATTGAGACATTATATACCATCTTCACCAACTACATCCTCCATAGTTTTACACTTTCTTAATTCAGCTTGGTAATCTAAATCTGGAATAATTATTTCTCTTTGTTCTTTCATTTCTTTACCTCCAAAAGTTTAATATGAATATTATTCCAAACTTACCAATTTTACATTCAAAAAAGACTGTAGGTAAGTTTGTATTTACACAAACCTACTTATCAGTCTCTTTTTTTTGAAATTAATTTAGCGTGAACTATAGTACGAGCATCTTTAAATTCATAGTTACAAGTATATAAAGTTATAATTTTATCTGAAATATCTACCTTTATATCAGATTTGTGTACTGATTTTTCAGTTATATAATTCAAATAATCTTCAAACTCATCATTACTATTAAAGTGTATATTTAAATAATCTCTGTTAATTAAGTCAGCAGTATATACTGAAAAAATTTCATAAGTATAAGTTTGTTCTTTATATTTTATTTCTACTAAGTTATTTTCTTTGAAAAATGCTTCATCAGTATAGTTTTCTAGCTGACCAAACATAGTTTTATTTTTCATATAATGACCATAGACTATTAAACTCTTATCATTTTCAAAATTATTTCTATAATCCATGAAAATACTACCTGAAGGAAGATAATTTTTATAAAAATCATGAGTCAGGTAGATATCATTGTTATATCCCTGTACTACAGGATAGTCTATATTTGTATTATTTATTTTAAGCCAGAATCTATAATCATTATTTTTATCATAAAGTTCTTGATGTTTACTATTATTGTTGCCAGTGTTTTCTCTGAGTTTAGTATATACTTCATCAGCTTTTCTATATTCAGATAATTTTATGTAAATCGAAAGGCTAGAGAAAATTAGTGTAATAATGCAAATAATGTTTATTAATATTTTTACTAGTTTTTTCAATTAATCATCTCCTGTATTATTATATAAAAGATTAAATAAATTTTATATAGTTAAAATTTTTATTATAGTTATTTAGTAAATAATAAATACTTATAATATATAAGGTTGAAAAAGCAGTATATTCATTGACAAATATGAGTTTTAAGTATATATTAAAGTTATTAGAGTGTATGTTAGGATATATATAGTGTATATTAAAAATTCTTTAGGGGAGGGGGAATTTATGCAACAAAAATGTAAAAAGAAAGTACTATCAATGATTTTAAGTATCTCAATGGGACTTGGATCAGTAGCATCATTTAATACATCAAATACTTTCGCAGATACTATAGAAGAAAGTACTAATGCAGGAAGTGCAGAAGGAGATGCTAATGCAGGAAATGCAGAAGGAGATGCTAATG
>NZ_JAGWCX010000059.1:0-26741 GCF_020657775.1 Clostridioides sp. ZZV14-6345
CAGGAGATAATGGAGGAAACTCAGGAGGTTCAAGCTCAGGAGGTAACGGAGAAACTCCATCAGGCACTGGCGGAAATATTGGTAAAACAGAATAAATATTAGCAAAATAAGAGCTGTCCTTTTATAGAAAATATTTTCTTTAAAGGGCAGTTTGTTTTGTATAAAATATTGAATTGGTTATAATAAAGGAGAAAAGTATTTATGAAAAATAAAACAGTCTTAATTACAGGGGGCTCTAGAGGCATTGGAAAAGCTTTGTCTAAGGCTTTTGCAAAAGAAGGTTACAATATATTAATAAATTTTAATAAGTCAGAAAATGAAGCTAAAGAGTTGTATACTATATTGAATGAAAAAAATTTTTCTGTAAAACTTTTTAAAGCTGATGTTTCAAATAGAGAAGATGTAGAGAATATGATGGACTATTGTGTAAAGGAATTTGGAGGATTGGATGTCCTAGTGAACAATGCTGGTATAAGTCAAGACAAATTGTTTACAGATATAACTGATGAAGACTGGGATAATATGATGAATATTAATTTAAAAGGAAGCTTTTATTGTTCTCAAGTTGCTTTAAAATACATGATATCAGAGAAAAAAGGAAATATAATTAATATATCTTCTATTTGGGGTATTTCAGGTGCTTCTTGTGAAGTGCATTATTCTATAACAAAAGCAGGTATGATAGGTATGACAAAGGCACTAGCTAAAGAAGTAGGACCATCAAATATTAGAGTAAATAGCATAGCTCCAGGTGTTATTAATACTGATATGTTATCTGGATATAATGAGGAAGATATAAATGTTCTTGTAGAAGAAACTCCTTTAATGAGATTGGGAACTCCAGAAGACATAGCAAATTGTGCTATTTTCTTAGCATCAGACAAATCAAACTTTATCACTGGTCAGGTAATTAGTCCAAATGGAGGATTTGTTATTTAAAAAAAATGTGGTATTATATAAAAATAGGAATGAATAACACAATATACTACTCATAAACAGTACATGTTTATATAAATTTTATAAAGGGAGGCATTTGATGCTAGAAGGAAAAATTATAAAGGGGATTAGTGGATTTTATTATGTAGATACAGATAATGGTATTTATGAATGTAAGGCTAGAGGAATATTTAGAAAGCAGAAAATAACACCTCTAGTTGGTGATAGAGTCAAAATAAATATTGTTGATGAAGATGAAAAAAAAGGTATCTTAGAAGAAATAGATAGTAGAGATACAGAACTTATAAGACCTCCTATAGCAAATGTAGATAAGGCATTAATAGTATTTGCAATAAAAAATCCTAAACCAAACTTATCTCTTTTAGATAGATTTATAGTTTTGGCAGAAAAAGAAAATTTAGAAACTGTAATAATCCTTACAAAAGCAGATTTAGATGATAATGATACATTAGAAACTGTTAAAAATATATACGAACTTAGTGGATATAAGGTCATTCCTGTAAGCAATATTACTAAGTTAAATATAGATAAAGTAAAAGAAGAATTAAAAGAAAGTGTAGTAGTATTTGCAGGTCCATCTGGAGTTGGAAAATCAAGCTTGCTAAATGAAATAGATGAAAACTTTAAACTGCAAACAGGTGTGGTAAGTGATAAAATAAAAAGGGGAAAACACACTACTCGTCATGCTGAACTTTTAAAGTTGGAATTTGGTGGAATGGTTGCAGATACACCAGGTTTTAGTTCTCTTGCACTTGAAGATATAGAAGAAGTTGAACTTAAAGATTATTTTATAGAATTTGATAAATTTAATGATTGTAGGTTTGGTTCAAAATGTATTCATGAAAATGAACCTAATTGTTCTATAAAAGAAGCTGTTGCAAATGGAGAAATATCTAAAGAAAGATATGATAGTTATATACAGCTACTAAATGAAATAAGACAAAATAACAGTAGGAGGTATTAGAAACATGATTAAATTAGCACCATCAATATTATCAGCAGACTTTGCAAAATTATTAGAAGATGTGAGAAAGGTAGAAAGAGCAGGATGTGAATATCTTCATATTGATGTAATGGATGGACACTTTGTACCAAACATTACATTAGGACCACTTGTAGTTAAAAGTTTAAAGAAAGAAAATATAAATATGACATTTGATGCTCATCTTATGATAGAAAATCCAGATAAGTACATTGAAGAGTTTGTAAAGGCAGGGTGTGACATAATAACTGTTCATCAGGAAGCTTGTGTACATCTACATAGAACTATACAAAATATAAAATCACATGGAATAAAAGCAGGTGTAGTACTTAATCCAGCTACACCAATAGACACTATTAAACATGTACTACCTGATTTAGATATGGTATTATTAATGTCTGTTAATCCTGGATTTGGAGGACAATCATTTATACCTTGTGTATTAGATAAAATTAAAGAATTAAAAGCACTTATAGATAGTAAAGGATTAAACATTGATATAGAGGTTGATGGTGGTATAAGCCCTAAAAATGTAGCTGAAGTCGTACAAGCAGGAGCGAATGTAATAGTAGCAGGTTCTGCAATATTTGGAAGTGATGACATTCAAGAAACAGTTAATCTATTTAGAAAGAATGCTTCTCTTGAAGAACTGGTTTAAATTTAAGAATGAAAATCTGTATTGTTTTAAATGGTGAAATAGAAGATTACGAAGTTACAAGAGATATTATAATTAAAGAATGTTATGACTGCATAATATGTGCAGATGGAGGGGCAAATCATGCCTATAAAATGGAAGTAATGCCAGATTATATATTAGGAGATTTAGATTCGGTAGAAGAAGATAAAATAAACTTCTATAAAAATCAAGGTGTTAAATTTGAAAAATATCCATCTAAGAAAGATGAAACTGATACAGAACTATGTCTTTTTTTAGCTAAGACTCTTAAAGCAAACCATATTGATTTTTTTGGTGCTTTAGGTGGAAGGATTGACCACACTCTTGCAAATATAAAGTTATTATATTATTTAAAAGAATATGGTATATACTCTAGGATACTATCAGATAGAGAAGAGATGTATATAGTTGAAAATGAAGAAATTACATTGTCTGGAAAACCAGGTGATACTATTTCTGTAATAGCTATAAAAGGTGATGCTAAAGGTGTAACACTTACTGGTTTAGAATATCCTCTAGATAACTATTATATGAAATACTCTATACCTATTGGAATATCTAACGTTATGTTGAGCAATTCTTGCAAGATTAAAGTAGAGCAAGGCTGTGTACTTGTAGTTAGAAATTTATAAAATCGATTTTGGTAATTGATTTTATATTACATAGCAGATACAATCAAGTAAAATATATTTATGATTGTATCTGCTTTTTAGTATATAATTATAAAGATATAATAAATTTTGACATAAGGGGGATTTTTTGTGGTAGATAGTATTATTTTTGATTTAGATGGAACATTATGGGATTCAACAGAAGAAGTATGCAAGGTCTGGCAAGATATTTTAAGTAAACATAAAGAAATCGATTTAAATGTCACAAAAGATTTATTTAGAAGTGTTATGGGGCTTTCTTTTGATGAAATAGCAAATCGTTTATTTCCAAACTTAAATGAAGAAGAAAGAATGAATTTATTAAATGAATGTTCTTTAAAAGAATGTGAATATCTATCTGAAAATGGAGCTAAATTATTTGATGATATAGAAGATACTCTTAGGTTACTATCTAAAGAGTATAAGTTATTTATAGTAAGTAATTGCCAAGCTGGATATATAGAGTCTTTTTTAAAAGCACACAAATTGGAACAGTATTTTATAGATTTTGAATGTCCTGGAAATACTGGTTTACATAAAGGGGAGAATAACAAACTTATAATTGATAGAAATAAATTAATGAGTCCAATCTATGTTGGAGATACACAAGGTGATGCAAATAGTGCTAAATTTGTGAACATACCTTTTATATATGCAAAATATGGATTTGGGAATGTAGATGGATATGATTATTTTATAGAATCATTTAAAGATTTGTTAGAACATGATATATTAAAATAATAAAAAAGTTATGGGGGGATTTAAAAAATGGAATTACAAGATACTATTTTTAAAAGACAAAGTGCAAGAAAGTTTAAAAATCAAGATGTATCAGATGAAGATATCTTAAAAATGATAAAAGCAGCAGGAGCAGCTCCATCAGGAAAAAATATTCAAAACTGGCATTTTGTAGTTGTAAAACGTCGTGATTTAATGGAAAAGATAGCAGATGTGATAACTAAAAAGCAACAAGAAATACTTGTAGAAATGGATAAAGTGTCAGTAGAGAAAGCTAATAGATTTAGAAAATTTGTACCAAACTTTACATTATTTTATTTAAAAGCTCCAGTTTTAGTATTAGTTTTTACAAAGGTATATAATCCATCAGGATATTATGAATTAGAACTTATAGATGCACCTAAAGAAACTATAGATAAATTATTCATAAGAAATCCAGGTATGCAGAGTTTAGGTGCCGCAATTGAAAACTTTACACTATCAGCAATTGAACTAGGATATGGTTCTTGTTGGTTGACAAGTCAAAACTATGCAGCAGATGAAATCGAAGCTGTCTTAGAAACAGAAACTGGATTTGAAAAGGGAGAATATTTTTTAGGGGCAATGTTAGCACTTGGAGTGCCAGAAGATAATTTAAAGAGTCCATCTAAAAAACCAGTAGAAGAAATATGTACATTTATAAAATAAAAGACAAGAATATTTTAAAAACAAAATGAGTTAAAAATAAATATTTTAAAAATTAAAAAGTAGATTTTATTGATATTAATTTTATATTTCAAATCGTTGATTTAATTAATACAATAAGAACTACTTTTTTTGTGTACATTAATTGTGAATATCTTCAAATCTTTAGAAAATCTTTAGAAAAGTATATATAATATCTTAAGTTTTTAACTTTAATATTAAGTATATAAACAAAATGAAAAAATACTAAATTTAGACTAAAGGGAGGTCTTTAAAATGAGCATTAAATACAAATAGCTAGAATAAAAAGATATAAATATATAAAAAAATGGAAAAACTTCTATCATATTGTATAATCATATATGTAAAGAAAATTTATTAAATTAATTGATATAAAGGAGATTAAAATGAATTCATATAATATTTTAGTGGTAGAAGATGAAAAGGAAATAGCAGATGCTATAGAAATATACTTATTAAATCAAGGATATAATGTTTTTAAGGGGTACAATGGACTGGAAGGTCTTAAGGTTATAGAAAACCAAGAGATACATTTAGCAATAGTTGATATAATGATGCCTAAAATGGATGGAATAACACTTACAATGAAGCTTAGAGAAAATCATAATTTTCCAGTAATAATGCTATCTGCAAAATCAGAAGAAGTTGATAAAATAATGGGGCTTAATATAGGAGCAGACGACTATGTAACAAAACCTTTTAAGCCATTAGAATTATTGGCTAGAGTTAATTCACAACTTAGAAGATACACTAAGTATCTAAACATGATTGGAAATAAAGAGCAAGATGTAGAAACTAATGATAGTGTGTTTGCAATAGGTGGATTAGAATTAAATGAAAATACAAAAGAAGTTAGTATTGACGGAAAGTATATAAAAACAACTCCTATAGAATTTAAGATATTAAGCTTACTTATGAGGAACGCAGGAAGAGTGTTTTCTGCTGATGAAATATATGAAAGAGTTTGGAATGAAAATGCTGTAAATACAGATACAGTTATGGTACATGTTAGGAATATAAGGGAAAAGATAGAAATTGACCCAAAAAATCCTAAATATTTAAAGGTGGTGTGGGGTGTTGGATACAAAATTGAAAAAATTTAAAGATAAATATATAGTTACTATTATAGTTTTTATACTTATGTTATCAGCATCATTAGGTATGATTAGTCAATATTCTACTATACAAGCAAGTGCTAAAGGTGGAGCGAAAAATCCATTTGAACTGGAAAGTTTTGTAGAGAATATGTATAAAGGAAGTTATGTTTTATATCATAATATGAAAGAAGAGCAAGAAGGTAAGATGATACAACCATCAAAGCTCTTTATAAATGAAGAGACTATGAACTATATAAAAAATGTAGGTAAAGAAAAAGATTCTTATGATGGTTCAGAGACTTATTATACAGATGATAGTATTAATGCAGATTTTAATGAAAACTTTGAAAGTTGGGAGTCTTTCATTAAAGAGTCAGGAAAAAATTTAAAATATTATTTAGTTGATAAAGGAAGTAATTTTGAATTTTTTAATGAGAATAAAGAATTAGGAGTACTTGATACAACAAAGAATGATGGTTCAAAAGAAAACTCTGATGAAAATCAGTCAAAAAATACAAACATGAATGATGAGGAAAGACAAAAGCAGATTACGAATATAAAAGCAAACTATAGATTCTATATTGTAATGAATTTTGATAAAGATGGAAAAGTAAATGTTGTAGATTCTTATGGAGTAAATCAAAAAGTTATTAATCAAATGTTGTTATCTAAAGCAAGAGAAGATTTAATGGATACAAGTTTAGGTGGAAATTCAATTTCATATAGGCTATCTCCAATAAAAAATATGACATTAGTATATGCAGTACCTAAAGTAATAAGTAAAGGTGATAGTGGAGAGTATAGTTATGGAAATATTTATAATAATGATAATATAAGTTCATATATAAATAATGTAGAAAATAACTCTTATTATAAAATTTCTGGAATGATTTTAAAAATTATATTAGCTATAGTTGTGATTGTAGCTTTAGCATTCCCATATAGAAAATCTAAGGAGTTACTAGGATTTGATACATTATCAAGAATACCATTAGAGATACTTTTTATTGCTCTTGCTATTATACAAGGGATTGTAGATTTATATCCTACTGGTATAATAAGTGATACCTTGAATGGAAATTATGTGGAGTATCTGATAAACAATGATATAAGTGCTAAAATGGCAAGTATATTGGTAAGCCTAATGAATTTAACTTATTGGTTTGTAATCTTCTCAATAATATTTGTATTTATAACCCTTTTAAAACATATTTTAAATGTTGGAATAAAAGAGTATTTTATAAAGAATACTGTGACAGGAATGTTTTTTGTATGGTTGAGAAAATCAGGAAAAACAGTTATTAATCAAATTAGAATAATAGATTTAAAGGAAAAGCCAAATAAAACTATAGCTATAATTTTAGGAATAAACTTATTAATTATAGTTATAATGTGTAGTATGTGGTTCTTTGGAATAATACTTGCAGTGATATATTCAGTAATATTATTTAAGTTACTATCAGACTACTCTAAAAAGACAATATATGAATATAATCAACTTTTAGATGTTACGAAGAAAATTTCAGATGGAAACCTAGACGTAAATATGGAAAAAGATATAGGATTTTTTAATCCTATAAAAGATGAACTAGGAAATATTCAAACTGGATTTAAAAAAGCTGTTGATGAAGAGGTTAAGAGTCAAAAGATGAAAACAGAGCTTATATCAAATGTATCACATGACCTAAAAACACCTCTTACATCTATAATCACTTATATAGATTTATTAAAAGATGAAAATATAACAGATGAAAATCGCAAGTTGTATATTGATACATTAGATAGAAAATCACAAAGATTACAACACTTAATAGAAGATTTGTTTGAAGTAAGTAAGGTAAATAGTGGAGATGTTCATTTGAATATAGTAAATGTAGATATTGTATCTTTAATGAAACAAACACTTTTAGAATTAGATGACAAAATTGCAGATTCATCTCTAATAGTAAAAAATAATTTTTCTAGTGAAAAAATAATATTACCACTAGATAGTCAGCGTACATTTAGAGTATTTGAAAATCTTATAATAAATATAAGTAAGTACGCAATGCCAAATTCAAGAGTGTATATTGATATTTTAGAAACAGATAATAAAGTAAATATTATGCTTAAAAACATGTCTGCAACTGAAATTGATTTTAGTGTAGATGATATAATGGAGAGATTTGTGAGAGGAGATAAGTCACGTAATACAGAAGGTTCTGGGCTTGGTCTAGCAATATCAAAAAGTTTTATAGAGTTACAGGGCGGTAAGATGAATATAAGTGTGGATGGTGATTTATTTAAAGTTACGATTACTTTTAACAAAAACTAGAGTAGATTAGACTTTTTCAATAATTATAAAGTCTATAAAATAAAATTTTATAAGTATTGTTTTAAAACATTTTGTAAACATTATTTCAAAACAGAATGATGATTTATTTTAAAAGGTGAATCCTAATATACAGGGTTCACCTTTTTATTTTACAAAATGTTATTTAGTGTTACAGAGTTTCTAAATAGTATAATATCTGGGTTTACTATTAACATAATGTTAGCAATTTTTTATTGATAATATAAGTAGTATAAGTAATTTTTATATTATTTGTTATTATTTTATATTGATTGTAATTATATACAATAAAGGGTCTGTCTCAAAATAGAGATTTTACTGCACACCAATTGTTGAAATGATAAAACATATTTGATTTCATACAAAACAGAGTGTCTCATGAACTAAAAAGTTCATTTTGAGACACCACCTTTATTATTTTATATTACTTATATATTGTATAGACTACTATAGCATCCCTCAAAAATTTAGCTAGCCCAGGCTGTTCTTTATCATAATATGATGTAAAACGTTCATCACATACATACATCTGTGCTAAGGAGGCATGAGCTTCCTTAGAATATGTGTTCCAAGTATAATTTAGCCATTTATGATGTAATCTTGCAACTTCTTGAGCCAGTTCACTAGAAGCATCACCAGTTTTAAAAGCTTTTTTGAGTTTACTAAGTATTTCAATACCTAAGTTTTGCCAATCTTCATAATCTTGTTTAGACATATTTTTAAGTTTTTTATTTGATGTATCTACAGTATCTTTACCATATTTCTCTCTGATTTCAGCTCCATACTTTTTCTCATTTTCACAAATCATCTTTTCCTTAAAACCTTCAAATTTTTCTATATCTGCCATAGTGCATTTCCCCTCCTCTAAGGATATAGTTTTAGTTACATTTTCTATTAGTAAATCAATTTGTTTTCTTTTAGCTAGTAATTTGTTGTGGTGTTCTTTTAACGCACTTAGGCTGTCAAAGGTTGGCGAATTTATAATGTTTTTTATATTTTCTAAGCTAATACCTAATTCTCTATAAAAAAGTATTTGTTGTAGTTTATTAACTTCGTTCTGACCATATATACGATAGCCTGAAGAATTCATTTTAAGTGGTTTAAGAAGCTCGATTTCATCATAATATCTAAGTGTTCTAGTACTTATACCAGCTATTTTACTTAATTTTTGAACTGTATATTCCATAAGCAATACCTCCTGTAAATTAAATATACACTTTTACGCAACGTCAATGTCAATATGTTAAAATATAAAAATTTATATCTTTTAATAAAAATATAAAAAAATATCTTTACTGGATATTTTACACACAAGTGTCAATACTCACTAGTGAAAATTAAAAAATAAAATTTATAGATTGTCCTTATTAAAGTATAGAGAGTCTATAATCTAGGAGGAACTGTATGAATTTAAAAAGAAGCAACGAAAAACGAGAAGAGTATAGAAGAATGTATTCAGATAAAGAAAGTTTTTTAAGTTTGATTCAAAATTTTACAAGTGTCTCAATAGCAAAAGAACTAACTCTTAAAAATATAGAGCTAGAAACATCTTTTATATGTGAATATAAAGGAAAGGAAGTTGATATAATTTATAAAGTATTTTCTAAAAATGGTAAAGTATCACATTATATAGTGTTAGAGTTTCAAACAGAAATGGATACTGATATTGTCCCAAGATTGAAATCGTATAGAGAACAAATTTGGAAAAGTTTCATTATGAAAAAGAGTCTTGAAGAAATAGAAGATAAGAATTTTAAACTTCCAAAAGTCATACCAGTGGTTTTATATAGTGGACCTGAAAGGTTAAGTAGAAAAAAAGGTATTTTAGATATTGTAGAATCTATATCAGAGTGTAGTAACAATTCTAGTATTAAAAATTAAAATTACATAATATGTTTATTGGTCTAAAATGGGAAACCGTAGCATAAACTTGAATATGAAAATATTTATAGATACAAGTTCTATGTGGAGGTGTTCCATGAGAAATAACAAGTCTAAGGTATTGCTAGGAATACTATGTCTGGCAACAGGAATGGCTGTAATTCTGTCAATGTTGCTTCCTGGCTGGATTTGGTCAGCACTTACCGCATTAATACTTATTGGATGTGGAGCATTATTATTTTTTTGTTAAAATAGTTTTAACTATAAAGTGTGGGGTGAGTATTGATGAAAGTAGTAACAATAAAATTACCAAAATGGATTTCAAATATAATCCTAAAATTCATGAGAAAGAGTAAAAATGATTAAATTAAAAAGCCTACTTACGGAAGTAGGCTTTTAAACGTGGTTACTAAGCTCTTTCAATTTTACCAGAACGTAAACATCTAGTGCAAACTTTTATTCTCTTAGGAGCTCCATCTATAATCGCTCTTACGCTTCTTAAGTTAGCTGACCATGTTCTTTTATTATGTTTATTTGAGTGTGATACTTGGTTTCCAGAAACCTTACCTTTACCACATACGCTACATACTTTTGCCATCTACGCACACCTCCTTAAAATGATAACTATTTAAAGACTAAAAACATATTTATATTATCATAAATAACAAAAATTTGCAATAGAAATATATATTTGCCTTACACATATTGAAGAATTTCTTATTATCATATAAAATTATATATATAATTTTATATAAAGTAAATATATTTGGAAAATAATTATTTTTTCCTTTGAATATATATACTATAAAAGAAATTTTATCCAAAAACTTTTCTAGGTTTAAATTATACCATATTTATAGTATGATATGATTATAATTTTATATAATAAATAAGTAAAAATAGTAAAAAATAAATTAAGAAATGTTTTTAATAAAAATAAGCTTAAGGGGGTCAACCATGAGTGCAAAGGTAACGAATCAATATGGAAGTATAGAAATAGATAATCAAGTAATAGCTCAAGTCGTATATAGAGCTGCAATGGAAAGTTATGGATTAGTAGGTTTAGCATATAAGTCTAAAGGAATCGTAGAGCTATTAAAAGGCGAAAATGCAACTAAAGGTGTTAGAGTCGAGGAAGTAGAAGAAGATGCCATAGCAGTAGAACTTTATGTTATAATACAATATGGTACAAATATATCTACTGTTGCCAATAATATAATAGATAGAGTAAAATATGTAGTTGAAAAAATGACTGGTGTAAGAGTTACTAGAATTGATATTAATGTACAAGGAATAAGAGTTAAGTAATTTCATAGGAGGAAACAAATGATTCAGTATATAGATGGTAAAAGGTTAAGAGAGATGTTTATTTCAGGTGCAAATAATCTCCAAAACAATAAAGATTTAGTTGATAAGTTAAATGTATTCCCTGTACCAGATGGAGATACAGGAACTAATATGTCATTAACAATATCTTATGCCTTAAAAGAATTAGCAAAAGTTGAAAATGATAATATATCAGATATCGGAAAAGCATTATCTAAAGGTTCTTTAATGGGAGCTAGAGGAAACTCAGGAGTTATACTTTCACAAATAATCAGAGGTATAGCTAAATCTATAGAAGGAAAAAGTAAATTATCAACAGATGATTTAGCAAAAGCTTTTAAAAATGGTTCAGACACAGCATATAAAGCTGTAATAAAACCAATTGAAGGAACTATACTTACTGTAGTTAGAGAGAGTGGAGATTTTGCAATAAAATCTGCAAAAAAAGAGAAGGATATAGTAAGGTTTTTAAGTATGCTAGTAAAGGAATCTAATTCTTCATTAGAAAGAACTCCAGACCTTCTAAAAAATCTAAAAGATGCTGGTGTAGTTGACTCTGGTGGAAAAGGTCTTGTACTTATATATGAAGGAATGTTAGCTTCTATAAAAGGCAATAATATAGAAATAAAAAATGCTGACTTAGATACTAATATTTCAGCAAGCACGGATTTTGCAAAAAGTACTACTAGCACGGATGATATAAAATATTGCTACTGTACAGAATTTATACTAGAAAGTTCTAAAATAGAAGATACTAAAATAAGAGATATAATGATGGCTTATGGTGATAGCCTAGCAGTAGTTGGAGATGATGGAGTTATAAAGGTGCATGTACACACTAATGACCCAGGAAATGTACTACAAGAAGCTCTAAAGTACGGTCAATTATTAACTATAAAAATAGAAAATATGAAATTACAACATGAAAATACATTATTAGATGTAGAAGAAAAGAAAGAAGATGATAGTGAACCTTTAGAAGAAGAAAAAGAGTTTGGGTTTATAGCTACTTCTATGGGTGAAGGTTTGGCAAATATATTTAAAGATTTTGGAGTTGACCATATAATAGAAGGTGGTCAAACTATGAATCCAAGTACTGAGGACTTTATGAATGCTATAAAGGATATAAATGCTAAAAATATATTTATTTTCCCAAATAATAGCAATATAATAATGGCTGCTAATCAGGCAAAAGAATTGAGTGAGAAAAATATAATAGTTATACCTACAAAAAATACACCTCAAGGATTTGCTGCATTAGTAACATTTAATGGAGAATTAAGTGAAGAAGAAAATAAAGAAGCTATGATGAACGCTTTAAACTCAGTTAAATCAGGTCAAGTAACTTTTGCTGTTAGGGATACAGTGATGAATGAAATTGATGTTAAAGAAGGTAATATAATTGGAATTGCAGAAGGGAATTTATTATCAGCAGGAGATTATGTGGATGAGGTAACATCAAATCTTATTGAAAAGCTGGTTGATGAAGATACTGCTATAATAACATTATTCTTTGGTGAAGATGTTACAGAATCTCAAGCAAATGAACTACGTACTTCTTTAGAAGAAAAATTTGAAGATGTAGATGTAGAGTTATATTATGGAGGACAACCTCTTTATTATTACTTAATTTCAGTTGAATAATGATTATAAGAACCTGTATGACCAAGTAGCTTTTATAAAATTGGTTGTACAGGATTTTTGTGTAGTAGGTGATATATTTGTTGGATTTATATAAAGATGTTCAATATGTTAAAGGAATAGGACCTAAAAAAGCAGATAAGCTAAGTAAGTTGGGTATATTTACATTAAAAGACCTATTGTATTATTTTCCAAGGCAATTTGAAGATAGAAATAATCTAAAGAAAATAGCACAATTAGAGGATGAAGAGAAAGTTACAATAAAAGCAGTAATATCAAGTATAAATACGTTTAGTCCAAGAGAAGGTATGACTTTAACAAAAATTGATGTAAAGGATGAAACAGGTTCAGCCAAATTAGTATTTTTTAATAAGAGCTATATAAAAAATACATTTCGTCCAGGAGATTCAATATTGGTTTTTGGGAAAGTTAAGAAAAAGTTTAATAATTTAGAACTTACATCATGTGAATTAGAATATCTCACTAATTCACCTAAGAATACATGTAGATTTATGCCTGTGTACCAGCTTACATATGGTGTTACAAATAAAGAAATTATGAGTATAATTAGAACAGTACTTGAAGATAAAGACTTAATTATACAAGAATATATGCCACAGAGAATTATAGAGAAATATAGACTATGTAGTATAGATTTTGCAGTTAGAAATATACATTTACCAAGTAATAAGGAATCATTAAAAATAGCTTTATATAGAATTGTATTTGAAGAATTACTCATACTACAACTAGGGTTGTTTGTATTTAAAAGTGGAAGAAATAAAGAAGATGGAATAAAATTTGAAACAAGTAAGGATTTAAAAAACATAATAAGTGCTTTACCATTTAAACTGACTAAAGCTCAAAATAGAGCACTAGATGAAATTATACAAGATATGAATTCAGATAAAATAATGAATAGGTTGGTTCAAGGTGATGTAGGGAGTGGTAAGACAGTAGTAGCTCTCTTAGCACTTGCAAATTGCGTTTTAAATGGGTATCAAGGTGCTTTGATGGCTCCTACAGAAATATTAGCAGGGCAACATTATGTTTCGCTTACTGAGTCTCTGAAGGATTTTGGAATAAATGTAGGTTTATTAATAGGTAGTCTTACAAAAAAACAAAAAGATACAGTATTAGAACAAATCAAAAATAATGAAATTGATATATTGATAGGTACACATGCACTAATTGAAGATAAGGTCGAATTTAATAATATTGGGTTAGTTATAACGGATGAACAGCATAGATTTGGTGTTATGCAAAGAAGTAAACTTTCATTAAAGGGTGTAAATCCAGATATACTAGTCATGACAGCAACACCAATCCCAAGAACTTTAGCACTTATACTTTATGGCGATTTGGATATTTCTATTATAGATGAACTTCCACCAGGGAGACAGCCAATAGAAACATTTGCTATTGAAAATAGCAAGAGAGATAGAGCATATAACAACCTTGTAAGAAGAGAGGTTGAATCAGGGAGACAGGTATATATTGTATGTCCTTTGGTAGAAGAAAGTGAAGCCATAGAAGCTAAATCAGCCGTTGAACTTGTTGAGGAATTAAAAGATGAATATTTCCATGACTTAAGGCTTGGATTGCTTCATGGAAAAATGAAGTCAAGTGAAAAAGACGAGGTAATGGGACGTTTTAAAAATAAAGAAATAGATATTTTAGTTTCAACAACGGTTATAGAAGTTGGTGTTAATGTGCCAAATGCAACACTAATGATAATAGAAAATGCAGAAAGATTTGGACTTGCACAATTGCATCAGCTTAGAGGACGAGTTGGAAGAGGAAGTCATAAATCATATTGTGTACTAATTTATGATTCTAAAACGGATGTATGTAGACAGAGAATGGCTATAATGGAAGAGACAAACGATGGTTTTAAAATTTCAGAGAAAGATTTAGAAATAAGAGGCCCTGGAGAATTTTTTGGTACAAGACAACATGGTCTTCCAGAACTTAAAGTAGCAAATCTGTTTAAGCATATAAAAATATTGAAGTTAGCACAGCAAGAAGCTAGGTATATATTGGGTGAAGATAATAGTCTACAATTGAAAGAAAACATGGCATTCAAAAAAGAAATTATAGATAAATTCAAAGATACATTGAAAGAAATTTCATTAAATTAAGTTTAAATTATGTTAAAATATTACTAATGTAATAGTGTGCTGAAGGGAGATTGTCATATTGAGAGTAATTTCAGGAAAAGCGAGAGGATTAAAACTAAATACTCCAAAAAATGAAGATGTAAGGCCAACTACAGATAGAGTAAAAGAGTCTCTATTTAATATGATAAATTCATATATAATGGAAAGTGAAGTTTTGGATTTATTTGCTGGGACTGGTTCTTTAGGAATAGAGTGTTTATCTAGAGGTGCCAAGGAATGTACTTTTGTAGATATCAATAAAGAAAGTATAGATATTGTTAAGTCTAATATAAAAAAGGCAAGAGTTGAAAATGAAAGTATAATTTTAAACCTTGATTTTAAAACTGCCATAGATAAACTTAAATCACAAAATAGTAAATTTGACATAATTTTTATGGACCCTCCGTATTATAAAAATATGTTTATAGAAGCTATTGAAAAAATTGATAATTCCAATCTATTGAACGAAGATGGAATAATAGTTGTAGAACATGATACTAATGATTTATTTCCAGATAAAATATGTAAACTAGAGAAAACTAGATATAAGAAATATGGAAATACTACATTAACTTTTTATAAGATGGAGGCATAATATGGAAAATAAACTTAGAAAAGCTATATTTGCAGGAAGCTTTGACCCAATTACTAACGGACATTTAGATATTATTTGCAGGGCTTCGAAGTTATTTGACGAATTACAAATAGGAGTATTAAATAATCCTAATAAAAAAGGCCTATTTAGCTTTGATGAAAGAGTAAAGCTTATAGAAAAAAGTACAAGCCATTTAAATAATATAAAAGTTGTGACTTTTAATGGTTTATTAATAAATTACTGTCAAGAAAATGGGATTGGAGCACTAGTTAGAGGTGTGAGAAGTGGTGCTGATGTTGATTATGAACTTCAAATGGCTCATATGAATAGAGAACTTAATCCAGATATAGAGACTATAATTTTACCAAGCTGTACAAAATATTCATTTATAAGCTCATCTTTAATAAAAGAGGTTTTGCTCTTTGATGCTGATATAAAAAATTTAGTTCCAAAGATTGTTTTGGAAGAATTAAAGAAAAAAACTAGTGGGGGTAATTGATATATGAAGATAGATTTAGAAATGATTGAACTATTTGAGCAGTTAGAGGAGATATTTAGAAGTGCTTCTACAATTCCTTTCTCACATAAGTGCACGGTAGATAAAGACGAAGTTTTAGCAATAATTAATGATATAAGAACTTTGATACCAGAAGAAGTAACACAAGCAGTATGGATTAATAAAGAAAGAAATAAAATAATAAGTCAAGCTAAACAAGATGCTGCAAATATAGTTGAACAAGCAAAAAAAGAAGCTGAGAGAATACAACAAGAATATCAAGAAAACATAGAAGAATTAAAGAAAAATTCTGAAGATGTAGTAAAGGCATATGTAGAATCCAGTGAACCTGTTGTTCAAGCAGACCAAAGAGCTAAAGATATAGTAGATAGAGCTGAGAGAATAGCTAATGAGATAAGAATTGGGTCAATTGAATATGCAGAAGATGTGCTTTCTAGTGTTGAGTATAATTTAAAAGAAATATTAGAAGAAGTAAAAAGAGATAAGGCTGAGCTTAGACCTAAAAAATAAATTTTAAATGAATAAAGATGGAGCTTCACACAAAAAATCTTAATTAATGTGTGATGGCTCTCTTTTTTTATAGTAATTTTTTATTATTTAATTGTGCTTTTCAGATTAATTATATCCTATTTTTGATATTAACTAACGTAGTTTAATTTTTTATTTGTTGAAATCAACTTATTTCTTTATATAAATACTATAGCTCATTTTCATATTTTTTTATAGTTTTACAACTGTATTCTTTTAGATTAGAGTTAAATTGTGCAAAATTATAAAATAATATTAAATCATGTGCAATTATTTGGTATGGCACTACATGTAGAAAATATAGATAATAAAATTAAGGAGGTAGTATGAAGGAAAGGACTAAAAAAATATTAGATTTTATTATTAAAAATAACAATGTAACATCACAAGAGTTACAAGAAAAGTTTAATGTATCAAAGAGAACCATTTATTACGATATTCTAGCTATAAATGAACAACTAGGAAAAAATGGTAATATAAAAAATGTAAAACACAAATTTATATTTGAAGGTAATTTATGTAATGCAAGAAAAATAATTTCAGCTGAAGAAGATAAGTTTTTAGATAGTGACTATAGAAAAACTTTTATATTAAACAAAATATTACTTGGTGAAAAAGTATCAATAGAAAAGCTAACAAATGAAATGTTGCTTTCAAAAAACACAGTAGTACAGACAATAACTGATATAAAAAAATACCTTCACACAATGGGGCTAAAACTAGAGTATAAGGGAAAATACGAGATTATAGGTGATGAATACGTTATTAGAGAACTATTTTTGATAATTGTTCAAGAAAATGTACTGGAAATTAATTCTATAAGTAAGGAAGTAAGTAGTTTCGATACAAAAGGACATATAAACCTTACAGATTACTCTTTATTGAATCTAACTAAGTTTATAGAATTTCTAAATAAAAGAATAAGAGATGGGAAAACATTATACTCCTATAAATATCTAAATGAAGCTAAAAAAATTAGTTACTTTAATAACTGTAAAGACCTTTTATGTGAAGAGGCTAATGAAAATGAGCAAGCATATGTATGTACTTATGTAAGTTCACTTCCTAGTTTAAATAGTGAAGTTAAGGAAGATGTTGTTGAGGAATATGTAGATAAACTTATAGATAAGTTTGAAGTAAATACAGCAATAAAATTAGAAAGCAAGCATGAGTTTAAGAAAAATATTTTAAGACACCTCCATTCTTCTTACAACAGAATACGATTTAAGTTTCCGATTAGAAACCCAATGTTAGATGAAACTAAGTATAAGCATGAGTCACTTTATAAAATTATAAAATCAATTATAGAAAATGAAGAAGAGTTTCCTGTATTTGAGGGGATACGAGAAGAAGAGATAGGGTTTATAGCAGCGTATTTTGGAGGATATTTGAGAGGGTCTAGGGATAATGGTCTAAGAAGAAATAAAGTATTATTAGTCTGTCCTAATGGTCTTATGGTATCAAAGAGTTTGGAAATACAGCTATACAAATATATACCAACTATAGAAATAGTGGGTATAGTGTCTATTAAGCAACTAAAAGAAGTGAATGTATACTATGATTACATAATTACAACTATAGACATACAAAATGTAAGTAATGTAATCGTTGTAAATCCTCTTTTAACAGCATCAGATATCCAATTACTTATGAACAAACTCATAAGTATAAAAGAAAATGAGAAGTATTTCAATCTTGAACTAATAATGCAAGCTATAAGAAAAAATGGAGTTATCAGTAATGAAGAAGCACTAAAAGCTGATTTATTAAACATAATACATAAGATAGATGAAGGAGAGATGTATCAACCAATGTTAAAGGAATTAATTAATGCAGAGAGGGTCAACATAGTAAAAAGTGTTAAAGATTGGAAAGAAGCAATAAAAATAGCCTCAAAGCCATTGTTAGAAGATAACTCTATAGAAGAGTTATATATAGAAAATATGATAAAGTCAGTTGAAAAATATGGACCATATATTGTTTTAGCCGATAGATTTGCTCTACCACATGCAAGTTCTAAAGAGGGAGTAAACAAGCTTGCCATGTCTTTACTCATAGTAGAAGATGAAGTTGATTTGTTAGGAAAGCCAGTAAATATATTTATGGTACTAGCTGCTATAGATAACACTACTCACATTAGAGCATTAGCATCGCTATCAGAGATGATGTATGAGGAAGAAAATGTAAAATTAATAATTAATGGTGATAAAAGTTCAATACTAGAACTTATAAATAAACAAAATTAGGAGGAATGTAAAATGAAGATATTAGCAGTATGTGGATTTGGTGTAGGTTCATCAATGGTATTAAAAATGACGATACAAAAGGCTCTAAAACAGTTAGGTATAGAATGTGAAGTAGAAAATACAGATATAAATTCAGCTAGAGGTGCTGACTGCGATTGTATATTTACAAGTCAAGAATTATTAAATGAATTAAAAGGAACTTGTAGTGTAGAGGTATATCCAGTTAAAAAGTACATGGACTTAGCAGAAGTTACAGAAGTTGTTCAAACTTTTTTAAGGGATAAGAAATAGTATAAGTTTTAAAAAGTAAATTTAAGTTAACCATCATAAAATAAAAACTTACTAAAATTAAAAGTAGTAAGAAGGAGAGGAGGGATTTAGTGGTAGAAAACTTAAACAGTTAGCCTACCACTAAAAAATATAATGCTTGATTTTATTTCAAATAATATCTTACGTAATCCATCTATGCTAATTGGATTAATAGCAGCATTTGGTCTTATATTACAGAAAAAGAAAGTATCCGATGTTATAAAGGGATCGTTACTTGCAGCTTTCGGAATTATAATTATGGAGACTGGAACAGGTATGTTAGTTAGTTCAATAGCACCAATTAATGGAGCTTTCCAGAGCATAAGTGGTGGTGCAGTAACAAAAGGCTTAAGTGATGTTACTTTTACTGCAAGTTATGGTGGAATTATAGGGTTGGCAATGTTTGCAGGTTTAGCTATTCACTTAATAATAGCAAGATTTACTCCTATTAAGACAATCTTCTTAACAGGTCATATGCTTTACTGGTTCCCATTTATATTTGTAGCGTCAGGAGTTGAAGCTGGATTAGATGGTGGAGTATTAATAGCTTTTGCAGCAGTATTATCAGCACTCTATTGGTCAATAATGCCATGGTTATTAAGAAAATATGTATTTGATGTTATAGGAGATGATTCTTTTACACTAGGTCATCCATCTGGCTGTTTAGCACTTATATCAGGATTTGTTGCTAAACTAGTAGGAAATAAAGAAAAATCTACAGAAGATATAAACATACCTCAAAGTTTATCATTTTTTAGAGAAATATCTATAAGTGGTGGAATGGCAGTGTTTTTAATGTTTATAGTTGTTGGGATAGTAATACCAGATGCATTTAAAGATAGTAATGAGTTTATTGGAACGTATGCAATAAAGCAAGGTCTTTCTTTTGGAGCAGGTCTTATAATAATGCTTCATGGGGTAAGAATGTTGATAAATCAAATAATGCCAGCATTCCAAGGTATATCAGAAAAAGTTGTACCAAATGCACTACCTGCTTTTGACTGTCCAATATTATTTAACTATAAGCCAAATGCTGTATTAATAGGATTCTTAGTTGCTATGTTAACATCTACAGCTATGATTTTAATATGTAACTATTTTAATGTATTTGATTTGTTACTTATACCACTTGTTATAACTTCATTCTTTGAGTGTGGAGCAGCAGCAGTAATAGGAGAATCACAAGGTGGTATACGTGGCGCTATAATAGGTACAGCTATAGCTGCAATATTTATGGTAGTTTTAGTAGGAATATCTGCTGTAATTTACTCAGGAACTATTCAAAACTGGATACTAATATTTGGTGGTAACGACCTTTCACTATTTGGTATAATCAGTAAGCTTATAGGTTCATTATTTGGAGGAATATTATAGATATGGAATTTAAATACATAAATGAGATAAAAAGATTAATTGATATAATAGAAAATGAAGAAAAAGCCAATATGGAAAAAGCAGTACAAATCCTTGTTGAAGCAATAGAAAACAAAAAGGCGATATTTTCATTTGGAGCTTCACACGCAGGAATACTAACAGAAGAATTATTCTATAGAGCAGGTGGCTGTGTTCTTATAAATCCAGTATTTGCAAAGTCTCTAATGTTAGATACAGCACCTATAACTCATACTAGCACGATGGAAAGACTAGAAGGATATGGTACAGCTTTAGCTGATAAGACTCCAATCAAAGAAGGAGATGTAGTTATAGTTCATTCAGTATCTGGCAGAAATCCAGTAAGTATAGAATTTGCTATGGAAGCTAAAGCAAATAAGGCAATAGTAATATGTATAACTAATTTAAGTTACTCAAAAAATGTATCCTCAAGACATTCTTCAGGAAAAAATCTTTATGAAGTATGCGATTTAGTAATAGATAATCATGGTAAAAAGGGAGATGCATGTGTAGAAATAGATGGATTAGATCAAAGAGTTAGTCCAACCTCTACCGTAATAGCTACTACCGTGATGAATTCTATTATAGCTCAAGTTACTCAGGAATTAGTTAATAGAGGGTTAAAGAATCCACCAATTTTCTATAGTGCCAATATGGATGGTGGAGATGAATTAAATAAGAAGATTTTTGATGAGTATAAAGGTGTAATTCACTATGAATACTAAGGTAAAGAAAGTATTTTAATGAACTTTAAAGTATATTAATTATAAATAAGTAGTATCGCTTAAGAGCTGTAGGTAAAAATCTACAGCTCTTATTATTGTGTATTAAAAAGATAATTAATTAATTTTGAAATGGGTGAAAATTAGTTGAGAAATATCAATTAGAAATATTAGAAACGTTGTCATAGAAAAAAACTATAATAAAAAAAGCATATAGAAAAAACTGATTAGACAATAAATACATGCTTTGATAATATTTAAAATGGAATAAAAATATGTAGAATTATAATGAAAAAAGAAAATAATTAAGATGGAGGGAATAAAAGTGGGTATGTTTAAAAAATTGTGTTCACTAGCTATGGTGGCAATTATGACTACAACGCTTATAACAGGGTGTTCAAGTGGTAATGGAAAAGATTCAAAAAAGGATGGCAAAGAAAAGTTAGTTCTTTGGATGCCTCCAGTAGAAGATAATATGAAGGAAGTTTGGGACCCTATTTTAGATAAATTTGAGGAAAAAAATAACTGTGAAGTTGATTTGCAGATAATTCCTTGGGATAATTATTCTGAAAAATTTGCAACAGCTATAAGTGCTGGCGAAGGTCCAGATGTAGGATATATGTATGCAGAAATGTATCCACAGTTTATACAAAGTGGGGCAGTAGAAGATTTGACTAACTATGTAACTAAAGAAGATAAAGAACAGTCTATTTATATAAAAACATCTGAAATGATGGGTGGAATGTATGGAATGCCATTCCAAGCAGCAAATCCAGGTGTATTATACTATAATAAGGATATTTTAGAAAAACTAGGAGAAAAACCTCCTAAAACATGGGAAGACTTTAAAAGAATTTGTAAAAAAGCAACACAAGATACTGATGGTGATGGAAAGATAGACCAATGGGGATTAGCTCAAGGTTGGGGAGCTAAAACTTTTGGTAACTTAAACTGGAACTGGTATCCTTATTTATGGCAAGCCGGTGGAGATATATTTAATGATGATTTAAAATCAGTTAAGTTTAATGATAAGAGTGGTTTAGAAGCAGCTAATTTCTTAAAAGAATTACAAGCATATGTGCCTGAAGATTCTTTGTCTAAAGACAGTAATGAAATGATAGAAAGTGTATTTGGACCAGGAAAAGCAGCATTTACAGTAATGTTATCTTCTGCTGCAACAAGTGTATTTGATAAATCATTCCCAGATTTAAATTGGGGATTTGTAACTGGACTAGAGGATAAGAAAGCGGTAACTTTTGGAGCAGTAGACCATTTATCTTTAATGTCATCAGCAAAAAATAAAGAACTTGCATATAAGTTAATACAACATATGTTAAGTGTTGAATCAATGACAGAATTCCATAAAGCAATACCAAGAGCACCAATAACGAAAGGTGAACCATATCAAGGTGATGAAAGATTCAAAGAAATGGTGGAAAATGACAAAGATGTATATAGACCATTGGTAGTAGGTCCTCATGGAGTTGAAATATATGAATATTTATGGAAAGAACTTCAAACTATGATTTCAGGGGATAAAACTCCAAAACAAGCGTTAGATGATGCTGCAAAATATTCAAATGATTTATTGGCACAATAAAAGTTTAAAACTGTAATATATAGTAAAGTACTTTACAGATTAAAATTAGCATTGTATTTATAAATACAATGCTAATATTTATATTGGAGAGGATAAAATGGAAAACTTAGTTAGAGAGTTTGAAGAGAATTCAAAGAGGAAAAAAATAAAACTAAATATTAAACCATATATGTATATATTGCCATTAGGAATAATTTTAGTGGTTTTCTATGTGCTACCAATAATAATGTCAATATACTTTAGTTTTACAAAGTATAATATTATTAGTCCAGCTACATTTATAGGTTTAGAAAATTATAAAAAATTATTTACAGATGAAACGCTAAAAGTATCTATTATAAATACTATTAAATTTGCTGTGGTAGTAGTACCTTGTCAAACTATTTTATCATTGATTTTGGCAGTTTGGATTACAGGAAAGGGAAATAGTAAAATAGCCTCATTTGCTAAAGGTGCTATATTTATACCAGTATTATCATCTATGGTTTTGATAGGTATGGTATGGAGAGCTTTATTGAATGGAGAAGGTTCCATTATATATCAGGTATTAGGTGCTTTTGGAATAGAGTCATCTAAGCTTTTAGGAGATAGTAAGACAGCATTACCTACACTTATGTTCATATCTATGTGGAAAAATATAGGATATTTTATGGTAATTTATATTTCAGCTATAATGAATTTACCAAAACACTGCTATGAAGTGGCTAAGGTTGATGGAGCTACAAAATTTCAAGAATTTATGAAAATAACTGTGCCTTTATTGAAACCAACTACAATAATGGTTGTATTCTTAGGGTCAATATGGTCATTACAAGTGTTTGACTTAGTTTATACTGTGACAGGTGGAGGTCCAGGTATATCTACTATGAGTATAGTTATGCACGCATTTAACTTAAACTTTAAAAACTTTAATTCTGGATATGCAATGACTGTGGCAAACGTATTATTTTTGTTAATAGCAGTAGTTTCGATTTTGCAAAACAAACTTGTAAAACGAGACAGTTCAGATTTTTAGAAAGGTAGGTATAATATGAAAACAGCAAAGAAGTTATTGAGTGATGGGTTACTTTTATTTATAGCATGTGCAAGTCTGGTACCTTTTATATACATGTTGATAATATCATTAAAGATAACATACAATTCGTACAGTTTGGATATATCTTTTTCAACAGTAACCCTTCAAAACTATATAGATATATTTACAAAAAAAGGTTTTGCACAATATTTTTTAAATACAGCAATAGTATCTTTTTCAGGTGTGTTGTTAAATTTAGTATTTAGCACATTAGCAGGGTATTCTTTTGCTAAGATGGATTTTAAAGGTAGTGATAAACTATTCTTGTTTATGATAATGACTTTGATTATACCATCTCAAGTTACAATGATACCACTATATATAATAATGAAACATTTAGGATGGATAAATAGTTATCTTGCACTTATTATGCCAATACCAACAGCATTTGGTGTATTTATAATGAGACAAGCTATTTTAGGAGTGCCAAAAGAGCTATTAGAATCAGCAAAAATAGATGGTTGTTCAGACTTTAGAATTTTAATACAAATAGTATTACCTCTAATTAAGCCAGCATTAATTACACTGGCAATATTTACTTTTATGGGAGCATGGAATGAATTTATGTGGCCTCTTATAGCGACAACTAAAGATGCAATGAGGACATTAACTGTTGGATTATCTACTCTTAAGACATTCCAGATAACAAACTATGGACAAATGATGGCAGGCGCCACAATAACATTTTTACCTCCATTTATTTTCTATTTGATTTTACAGAGCAAATTTGTTGAAGGTGTGTCTTTATCTGGCATAAAAGGTTAAATAGTCTAATTTAGTAATATAAAATAAAATTGTATAAATATGGAGGAATTTAAAATATGGAAATTTCATATGTATTGAAAGATTGTACATTTAAACACAATAAATATTCAGTTATAGAATCTGAAACTTGGGAGCATAAGGATTTAAATATTGTAGTAGCTAAAGGCGAAAAATTTGCTTTTCAAATTATGTTAAAAGCAACTGAAGAATTTAATTGTACAATTGATAGAAGCAGCACTATATCATGGAAAGGTCTGGAAAATAGAGTAAGATTGGCATTAAATGTACCTAATAGTTTAGAAAATAATTTTAGTATAAATATATTAGGTTATGTCCAAGATGATACAAAAGCATTTGTAAATGATGCTATTTTAAGGGATAAAGATGTGTTAGTAGAGCAACACTTACCTCAAACATTTTGGATTGAAGGACAAGTACCTGAAGATTTTGCAGAGAATAACTTTAATATAGGTATTGATATATTTAAGAGCTTTGGATATGAAGATGAAGAAAAAGTTTGTACAATAGATGTTCCTATAGAAGTAAAAAATGTTGTATTAAAACCTTTAGATGAAAGTAAATTCTTTTTAGATTTATGGCAACATCCAAGTTGTCTAGCTAGAATGTATAAAGTTGAGTTATGGTCTGATATACATTTTGAAATAATCGATAACTATTTAAAAGAATTAGCATCTTTAGGAGAAAAAGTTGCAACAGTTATAGTTTCAGATTATCCATGGGCAGGACAAAGTTGTTATAAAGTTTATAAAAATCCATCAAACTTATATGAATACAATATGGTAAGTGTCTCAAAAGGTTTAGATGGAAAAATTAAATGTAATTTTAAAAGTATGGACAAGTATATAAGCATAGCTGATAAATACAAAATGGCTCAGGAAATAGATTTATTTGGTCTATTAGGTAATTGGTGTGCTGGTGAGTTTGGAAACCCTATAGAAGGCTATAAGGACCCTATAAGAGTAAGGTATTTTGATGAAAGTGATAAAGTATTTAAATTTATAAATAATATAAATGATTTAAAAGAATATATAGGATTAGTGTTAAATCATTTAATAGAGTGTGGATTATGGGGCAGAGTAAGGATTATAGCTGACGAACCAAATAATCCAGAAGTAGTCAAAGAGTGTATAGAATTTATAAATTCTACTGTAGGTACTCATCAAGTTAAATATAAATCAGCAACTCACGACCAAAACTTTTTAGATAGAGCTAAAGATGAAGTTGATGATATGTCAATAAATTTAAAACTTACTATTCAAAATTACGAAGATATAGAAAATCTAAAGAAAAAAATCAATGATAAGGGTGGAATATTGACTTGGTTTGTGTGCTGTTTTCCAGAAAAACCAAACAGTTTTATAAGTTCTCCTTTTGTGGAAAATAGAATAATAGGATGGTATACTTATTACTTTGGCCTTGATGGATTTTTAAGATGGGATTATAATTTATGGACGGAAGACCCTTGGAAAGATGCAAGTTACAAATTCCCTATTTGGAAAGCTGGAGATATGTTCTTTGTTTATCCTGGAAAAGATTTAAAGCCAGTTAGAAGTGTTAGAATGGAAAATTTAAGGTTTGGGATACAAGATTTTGAGTTATTTACAATTTTAGAAAAAGAAAAGGGAAGAGAGTATATAGAAGTTGAACTTATGCAAGAATTATTAAATAAAAAAGAAAATGCTGAAATTAAAGGTTTTGGAAACATAGAACTAGGCTATTCGCTTGATAATTGTGGATATGATAAAGTTAAAAAACATGTATTAGAGTTATTAGATAGATTATAAAAATATAAGAGAGTGTCTCAAAATGAACTTTTTAGTTCATGAG
>NZ_JAGWCX010000060.1:0-26728 GCF_020657775.1 Clostridioides sp. ZZV14-6345
TAGAAGAATACACACTTTATTTTAAAGACCCTTGTTTTATATAAATTTAATTGCAGTATTTCTTACACACTTTTTATTTTGTTATCTAGCTTTTGTTATCCAGCCATACCAATAAACATACCTATAAAGTATGGAATTAACCATATAGTCCACACAACTATACTAAACTTATGGAAGAATTTTTTCTTCTCTTCATCATCTTTGTATAAGACAAAAGTAGCCCAACTTGCATGAAAAAGCATAAGCACAATTGCAAGAAGACCTGTAATGCTGTGAAGGTTTTGTGATAAAGCTGATTTTACCTCAAAAGTGTGGCTGTTAGCTATGTTACTCATTGTAAATGTTCCTAAAGTATCAAATATCAAACCAAGCCAAAATATGATTACGTGTTTCTTTTTTAAAATTTTAGCCTTTCTTTCTCCAAATACACCTATAGTATAAAAAATTAAAGCTGATGTTATAAATACTATTGCAAGTATTAATTTAGAATTCATAATTATCTCTCCTTTATTTTTGCTAATATATTTCTAAGATTTTTTACTAAGTCACTCAATTCGTTTTCATCACAATTTTTAAAAATATCATCAAAGCTTTCTTGTATTTTAATTTTAAAATTTGTGGCAAATTCAAGTCCTGTCGTTGTAAACTTAACGTATGTATTTCTTTTATCATCAGATTTCTTGAATTTTTCTATATATCCAATCTGTTCTAACCTGCTGATTATCCCTGAAACCGTACCTTTAGCTAAAGACATCTCATCACATAGTTGTGATATTGTAAGTTCTTGATTATGAGCTATCAGTTTTATAATTATAATCTGTTGATGTGTAAATCCATTCTCTTTAAAATTTTCCTCTACCGTGTACATAGTTTTAGAATAGAGCTCCTTTAAAAGCATAGCTATTCTAAAACAGTCATAATTAGTTTTCAATAAAATCACCTCTTGAATAGTTTGCATAGAAACTAATATAATATACTTTTCTGATATAGTCAACCTAAAATTTAATAATTTCATAGTAAATAATGAAGAATAGAACATAAAAATTTTACTTTAGGTATAAATAAAATAATTTGATGAAATTTTAACAATTTTTAAAAAGTTTGTTTACACAGTGAATAAATGATGCTAAAATTAACTCATAGATAAATATTAAAAATTTAATTTTGTTTAATGATAATAGAACCACGAAGGTTTTAACGTTACTTTACGTTTGCTTTTATGTGGTTTTTTTTATTGCAACAAAGGGGGAATTGGGGTTTGTTAAAGGATATACTGAAAAAGTTGTTGCAGTTTATTTTGGTAATGTTTTTATTATCTTTTGTTGTTTTTTACATGGCAAGACTTGCTCCAGGAGACCCATTAATTTCTTACTATGGAGATGGAGTAGAAAGAATGAGTACTCAAGAAAAAGAAAATGCTATGAAAAAACTTGGTTTGGATGAACCAATATACAGTCAATATATAAAATGGATTTCAAATGCGTCAAAAGGGGAATTTGGGATTTCATTCAAATATAAACAAAATGTTACTTCTGTTATAAATGATGTCTACATAAACACTATAATATTAGGAGGTTCAGGTTATATACTTACCTTTGTACTAGCCTTATTGTTAGGAATATTTTGTACATTACATGAAGATAAGCTCATTGATAGAATCATATGTAAATTAGGGACAATAACCAACTGTATTCCATCGTTTTGGGTGGCTTTAGTACTTATACTTATATTTAGTATAAACTTAAGTATACTTCCAAGTAGTGGTGCTTATTCAATGGGAGAAGAGTCCAGTATATTAAGTAGAATATCACATTTAATCTTACCTCTTACAGTACTTGTATTGAGCCATTTATGGTATTACACATATATGATAAGAAATAAATTGCTAGAGGAAATAAGAGAAGATTATGTACTTTTATGCAAAGCAAAAGGTTTGAATAATAGAACCATTGTTTTTAAGCATTGCCTGAGAAATATAATGCCATCATATATCAGTATAATGGCTATTTCGATACCTCATATATTGGGAGGAACTTATGTAGTTGAAAAAGTTTTTTCTTATCCTGGGTTAGGAACTCTTTGCTTTGAAAGTGCAAAGTATCATGATTATAATATGTTATTAGTTTTATGTCTAATAACAGGCGCTTTAGTAGTATATGGGAATATGTTAGCTCAAATTATAAACAACAAAATAGACCCTAGAATGAAATATGATAGAGGTGATACTAATGAAGCCGCAATATAGTGATTTTGAAATTGTAGGAGATAATTATATTTTAGTAGCAGAAGATGAACATATAGAAACAAAGAAAACCTTATTTAAAAGAATTAGAGAATTACCATATATATCAATTTTTATTTTATCAATTATAGTTATTGGAAGTGTATTTTCATCTTTCATAATGACACATGAGCCAACATACATGAATTTAACAAGTTCTAATTTAGCTCCAAATAAAACTTTTTTATTTGGAACAGACTCAATGGGTAGAGATATATATTCTATGATATGGTATGGAGGAAAAATATCTTTATTTATAGGATTGTTTTCCACTGTAATATCAACTGTTATAGGAATAGTTTATGGTAGTATAAGTGGTTTTGCATCTGAACTTGTAGATGATGCAATGATGAGATTCACAGAAATAATACTTAGTATACCTTCAATATTGATTATAATATTTGTACAGGCTATACTTGGGAATTCAAATCCAATATCTATGTCTATAGTAATAGGAATAACAAGTTGGATGAATATATCTAAAATAGTAAGAACAGAAGTTAGACAAATAAGAAATAGCGAATATATACTAGCGGCTAGGAGTATGGGAGGAGGATTCTTCTACATATTAAAGCAACATTTACTTCCAAATTTTGTGGCATCAATAATGTTCATGGTTGTAACAAATATAGGTGCAGCTATTGGTACTGAATCGACACTTAGCTTTTTAGGGATTGGTCTGCCAATAGAAATTGTTTCTTGGGGGAGCATGTTATCTTTATCAGAGGAAGCATTACTTTCAAATAGATGGTGGATTATACTGATTCCGGGTATATTTTTGGTTACGACATTGGTGTGTATAACGAATATAGGTAATTATATAAGAAAGAATAACAATAAAAAATCTAGTAATTTATAAATCAGTATTTAAGCATTAAATAAGCAAATACTTAGGTGTTTGAAATATCTATTTAAATAAATGGGGTCAAAGCTTTGAAAAATATTTTATAAAAAGCAAAAGGGGGAGCATCATGAAATTAAAGAAGTTAAAAGTTTTAAGTTTAGTAATGATACTTAGTCTAATGGCAGGTTGTTCTAGTGGAGGAAACAAAGATAAAAAAGCAGATACACCTAAAGACGGTAAGGTGCTTGTTTATGGAAGTAATGGCTATACAAGTATAAATCCGGCACTATATGAACATGGAGAAATAAATTCACTAATATTTAATGGATTAACAGCTCATGATGAAAATAATAAAGTAGTTCCTTGTCTAGCAAAGGACTGGAAATTTGATGAGGCAACAAATACATATACTTTTAATTTAAGAGATGATGTTAAGTGGCATGATGGAGAGAAATTTACAGCAAATGATGTCAAGTTTACAATAGAAACTATAATGAATCCAGACAATGCCTCTGAGATAGCATCAAATTATGAAGATATAACGAAAATTGATGTAGTTAATGATACTACTATAAAAATTACTTTAAAAGCTCCAAATACAGCAATGCTTGATTATCTAACAGTAGGAGTATTACCAAAGCATGTATTAGAAGGTAAGGATATAGCTACTGATGAATTTAATCAAAAACCAATAGGTACTGGACCATTTAAACTTGAAAAATGGGATAAAGGTCAAAGTATAACGCTTGTTAAAAATAGTGATTATTTTGTAAAAGAACCAGGTTTAGATAAAGTAGTCTTTAAGATTGTTCCAGATGATAAGGCTAAAGCAATGCAATTAAAATCAGGAGAATTAGACTTAGCTCAAGTAACTCCTAAAGATATGTCTAACTTTGAAAAAGATGAAAAGAATTTTAAAGTAAATATAATGAAAACAGCAGATTATAGAGGTATATTATACAATTTTAATTCGAAGTTCTTTAAAGATGAAAAAACTAAAGGATTACCAAATGCTTTAAGTTATGCAATAGATAGAAAAGCAATAGTTGATAGTGTATTATTAGGACATGGTGTGCCAGCATATTCACCTTTACAAATGGGACCATATAACAATCCTGATATAGAAAAATTTGAATATAATCCAGAAAAAGCTAAACAAGAAATTGAAAAGTTAGGTTGGAAATTAGGTTCTGATGGAATCTATGAAAAAGAAGGCACTAAATTAGCTTTTGAGATAACAGCAGGTGAGAGTGACCAAGTTAGAGTTGATATGGCGAAGATATGTGCACAACAGTTAAAAGAAATCGGTGTTGATGCTAAAGCTGTTGTTGTAACTGAAACAGATTGGGCTAATCAAGATGCTCATTTAATAGGTTGGGGAAGTCCATTTGACCCAGATGACCATACATATAAAGTGTTTGGAACAGATAAAGGTGCAAATTATAGTGCTTACTCTAATTCTACTATAGATAAAATACTTCAAAAAGCAAGAGAAACAGAAAATAAAGATGAAAAGTTAGAGTTATATAAACAATTCCAAGTAGAGATGACTAAAGATATGCCTTATACATTTATTGCTTACATAGATGCAATATATGTTGGGAAACCAAACATCAAAGGATTAACACCTGATACAGTTTTAGGTCATCATGGTGTAGGTATATTCTGGAACATAGCTGACTGGACAATAGAATAATATTGAAATTAATTAGAAGCCTTAGGGATAAAAATATATCCCTAAGGTTTGAATAGCATAGGGGTTGATGGTTTTTGGAACATTTATTGGCGGTTAATAATCTATCTGTAAGTTTTAAAGTAGAAGAAGGAGAAGTACAGGCTGTAAGAAATGTATCTTTTAATCTAAAAAAAGGTGAGACATTGGCTATAGTTGGAGAATCTGGTTGTGGAAAATCTGTATTGTGTAAGAGTTTGATGAGAATACTCCCATACAATGGATATATTAAAAATGGGGAGGTTTTACTTAAATCAAATGATTTGGTTAAGAAGTCTGAAAAAGAGATGGAAGATATAAGAGGAAAGAATATATCAATGATATTTCAAGACCCTATGACATCTCTCAATCCAACTATATCAATAGGAAAGCAAATAGCAGAAGCTATAGTGATTCACCAAGATATAAGTAAAAGTGAAGCTAAAAAAAAAGCTATAGAACTTATTGAATTAGTTGGGATAGATAATCCTGAAAAAAGATTTAAACAGTTCCCACATCATTTTTCTGGAGGAATGAGACAACGTATAGTAATAGCTATAGCACTTGCTTGTAATCCAGAAATATTGATTGCTGATGAACCTACAACAGCTTTAGATGTAACTATACAAGCTCAAATAATTGATTTAATAAAGGATTTACAAGATAAGATAGGATTATCAATAATATTTATAACTCATGACTTAGGGGTAGTTGCTACTATAGCTGATAGAATAGCAGTCATGTATGCAGGAAAGATTATAGAAATAGGAACAGTAGAAGATATATTTTATGACCCTAGACATCCATATACTTGGGGATTATTAGGCTCATTACCTACTTTAGATTTACAGGATGACTATCTATATAACATACCTGGAATGCCTCCAAATTTATTAAACCCTCCAAAAGGAGATGCTTTTGCAATAAGGAATAAAAATGCTCTTAAAATAGATTATGAAAAAGAGCCACCGATGTTTAAAATTAATGATACACACAGTGCAGCAACTTGGCTATTGCATCCAGATGCACCTAAAATAGATATACCAGTTAGAGTAAATTGTGGAAGGGTGATTTCTAATGAATAGAGAAAAAATACTAGAAATAAAAAACTTAAAACAATATTTTCATTTGGATAAAAGTACTACTGTAAAAGCAGTTGATGGTATAAGTTTTGATATATATAAAGGCGAGATATTTGGATTGGTAGGAGAGTCGGGTTCAGGAAAATCTACAACTGGTAAAACTATAATAAGACTACACGAATCTACTGGTGGAGAAGTAATCTACAAAGGAAATTGTATCTCAGATAAAAAGACATATAAATTTATAAAAAGAAATATAAATAAAAGTATGCAGATTATTTTTCAAGACTCTACTTCATCATTAAATCCACGCATGACAATTGCAGATATAATTTCAGAGCCACTAAAAATTCAAGGTATCTGTAAAAACAAAACAGAGAGAATGAATAAGGTATATGAGATGCTAAATCTAGTAGGACTTGATAGAAGTTATGCAAATAAGTATCCTTCTGACTTTTCAGGTGGGCAAAGACAACGTATCGGCATAGCACGAGCTCTTTCAGTAGACCCAGAATTTATAATAGCTGATGAACCTATAGCTTCTTTGGATGTATCTATACAAGCACAAATAGTAAATTTATTTAAGAAATTGCAACAAGAAAAAAATTTAACTTGTTTATTTATAGCTCACGATTTATCTATGGTTAGACATATTAGTGACCGTATAGGAGTTATGTATAATGGAAAATTGGTAGAATTAGCAGATTCAAGTGAATTGTATAATAATCCTATTCATCCATATACAAAATCACTACTTTCTGCGATTCCTATTCCTGACCCTAAATACGCTAAGTCAAGAAATAGAATAGAGTACAATTGTAATATATATGATTGTTCAAGTGAAAAGTCATTGGATTGGATTGAAGTTTCAGATGGGCATTTTGTATACTCTTCTCAATCAGATATAAATAAATATCAACAAAATTTAAAAGTTGTTTAGTATAAAATCACTATAATAAGTATTTACTTGAATTACAAACTAAAAGCCTATTTTTGGATAAATTTTAAAACCTCTCCAAAAATAGGTTTTTTTATTCATATTTTTCAAATATAATAAAATTAAAAACAAGAAAAATATCTTGTTAAGAAGATATCATAAAATTTTAAAAATAATAATATATAAAAAATGAACAATAAATCTATTTTTTTAAAAAGAATCTTCTATAAGTAAAATAAGATATGTTGGATAAATTACAATTGAAATCAAAAAATAAGAAAGAATAAGAGTTTATTAAAACAAATAAAGTGAGTATAAAAGTTTTAGTTAATAAAATACTATAAATGTAGGGGAGCTTGTAATGATATATAAAAAAGATAAAGTAATGGAAGTTTTAAAATCATCATATAGGAAAAATGAAAAAGGGATTACAGCTAACCAATTATCAGAAAAGACAGGAATTGCAAGAAACAATATAAGTACATATTTAAATCAATTATTCAATGAGGGTATGGTTACAAAGATAAAGGGAAGACCTGTATATTATATCCCTGCAAATATTAACATTAATAAAGAGGAGTTGCTCGATACAAAAAAAGAAATAAAAATAGAAACTAAAATGAAAAAAGATAGTTTTGAAACATTAATAGGTAAAGAACACAGTTTAAGACCTATAATAGAAAAATGTAAAGTTGCAATGCTTTATCCTACAAATGGACTTCATACTATTATCTATGGAGAAACAGGAGTAGGAAAAAGTATGATTGCTAGGTACATGTACGATTATTCTATAGATAGTGGAATTAGAGAAAACAAAGCTCCTTTTGTAACATTTAACTGTGCTGATTATGCTAATAATGCACAATTACTTATGGGACATATTTTTGGAGTAGAACAAGGAGCTTATACAGGTGCAGAATCTTCAAGAAAAGGACTTTTAGAAATTGCAAATGGAGGGATATTATTTTTAGATGAAATTCACAGGCTACCAGCAGAAGGTCAAGAAATGTTGTTTACTTTTATAGATAAGGGAACCTTTAAAAGACTAGGAGATGCAACTAAGGAAAGAGAATCTAAGGTATTAATAATATGTGCGACTACAGAAAATCCCACATCAACACTATTAGATACATTCAATAGAAGAATACCAATGAAAATAGAAATACCATCACTAAGAGACAGAACAATGATTGAAAGAATAGAATTAGTTAAAAATTTTTTCAAGGAAGAATCAGAAAGTATTTCTATTCCAATAAAAGTACATAGAGAAATAATTAAATCATTACTACTTTATGATTGTAAAAATAATGTAGGTCAACTTCAAAATGATATAAAATTAGCTGTTGCAAATGGATACTTAAGATATAAAAGAGATAATAAAGAACCAATTTATATAGAGAAAAAATACTTTGATAAATCTATAAATCAAGTAAGTGATGACTATAGAGATAAGTCTATTAAAGCAGATGAAGTCATAACACATGGGATAGAATATGTTGTATTTACACCATTAGGAGAAGAAGAAGTTGTCAACTATGATGATATGAATATTATTAATGTAGTAAATACTAATCTTAATGAGTCTGTAGAAATGAATATAGCAGATGCTTCACTATTTAATAATCTTAAGTTTAAAACTATGTGTGAAGCAATAAGACAAATTATTAAAGAAGATGAAAAGATAGATATAAGCCAATCAATATTTAAGTCAATGGCAATCTATATAAAAAGTGTATTAGATAAAAGTAGTTCTACAAATAACATAGACCTAAATCAAATTAGAAGAAATAATAGAAGTGAATTTAAAACAGCATTAAAAATAGTTGGAATAATTGAAAATGAGTTTGATTTATTTTTATCTATAGAAACTGTAGCATATATTACATTATTTATAGTACAAGCTAAACAAGATGAACAAAATAAAATAGTGAATAATATTAATATTATAGTTGCTATGCATGGAGAAACTACAGCAAGTAGTATGGTTAAAGCAGTTGGTGATATTATTGGAGAATGTAGTGCTATTTCTTTTGATATGAGGTTAGATAAAAGCTATGATGAGATAATTGTAGATTTTAAAAAGTTGATTAATAATATAGACAATAAAGATATACTATTATTTACAGATATGGGTTCATTAAATTCTTTTGACGAAATTATAAAAAGAGAAAAGAAGTGTGGTGTAAGAGTAATTTCTATGGTGACAACATTAACTGTGTTAGAAGCAGTTCAAAAAGCTAATATGGGACTATCTTTAAATGATGTATACAACTCTATTGTTAATACGAGAAAGTACTATTTTGGAACTAGTGAAATTCAAAATAAAGAAAATCTATCTAAAACAATTATTATAGCATCGCATGTTTCAGAAGGTGTAGATAATCAAACAAGAAAAATACTAGAAGAAAAAATGAATAGGTACTTAGATGGAATAGACATTATATCTGTACCATATAAAACAGAAAAAGATTTAAGTTTAAATATTACAAAACTAAAAGAAAGCAGCAATATTGTAGCATTAATCAATAAACAAAGAGTTAATATTAAAGGAATTGACTATATCAGTAAAAAAGATATAGATAAGGATGAAAATATAAACAAATTAAAAAATATCATAAAGATAAGTATAGGTTATGATGATGTAGTTGAAGGTCTAAAGACATCTTTAAAAAGTTCTAATTATAATAGAATATTTAAAGATATAAAATATGTGTCTGATGAATTGTTTTTAGTATTTAATGTAGAAAAAAAATATGATAAAGTAATTGGGCTTATGATGCATTTAGCTTTCATGGTAGATGGATTGATTGGAAATACTAGAGAAATTGAACAACTTGATAAAGAAAAAACACTTAATTACCACAAGAGCTTAAGCAAGATAAAAGATATAGTATCCCAATTAGATAAAAAATATAATATAGAAATTAATAAAAAAGAGTGTTATCAAATACTATTAATATTAGAGTATGCAGAAATAATCAAAAAAGATTACCAATGAGTATAAAAACTTATTTGGTAATCTTTTTTAGTCTAAAATAACATTAATATTAGACACATATAAATAGACTTAGACAAAATATCTAAGTATTAGCAATGAACATGATTGAAATAATCACATTTTAAAGCGTCTAAAAAAACTGGCACAATACTTGCTTTATATTAATAATAAATAGTGTAAATAATTAAAATTTAAATCAAAAGGAGTAAATAATATGCAGGAGAAAATATTAAGAGATAAAAAGGCAAATGACCCATGGGCAAGAATGACTACAAGAAACGGATTTAGTGCAGATGAAATAATCTCATCATTTCAAAAAGCTATAAGAAGAAATATGGTAGAACAAGCTTGTGAATTTGCTTATGAACTATATATATCATCACCAGAATTAGAAGACAAGCTATGGAGAAGAATACTTACAATATCAGTTGAAGATATAGGAATGGGAGACCCATCAGCTATAATAATCATAAACAATTTAAATCAAGTAAGAAAGGAATATTCATATGCAGATGGAGATAGACCTTTATTTTTCATACATGCAATAAGATATCTTTGTGCATGTGAAAAAGATAGATCAAGTGATTTATTAAAAAACATAATTATAAAAGGATTTGCAATGGGTAAAGTCCCAGAAATTATGGACGTGGCACTTGATAAGCATACATATAGAGGCTTAGAAATGGGAAGAGATTCATTCCATTTCTTAAATGAAGCTAGTATAGTAATACCAGAGAAAGAAGTAGATAATGATTATAAAGAAAGGTACTTAAAAATATTAGAAGAATATAAGCCAGAAGAAGCTATAGATACAGCTTTCAAATTTAATCATTGGCAGTACTAAGAATTAGAGTAAATATTAATAAGAATTAAAGTAAAAATTGATAGGAATTAGAGTAAGAATTGATTGATAAAAAATTAGAAAATAAAAGAGGTTAGATATTGCAGGAGGATAATTATGAATATTTTATTGGTATGCGCAAATGGAGCTTCAACAGGTGTACTTGTGGAAAAGATGAAAAGTTTTTGTAGTGAGCATGAAAAGTTAAAAATTAAAACTATAAATATAGAAGCAACATCATTTGAAAATCTAAAATCATACATTCAAGCTAGTGATACAGATGTGGTACTTGTAGCACCACAAATTAGATTCAAGGAAGATGATGTAGTTGAAGCTTGTAAAAATCATAAAATAGCAGTTGGTTTAATAGATACTAAGCATTATGGTCGTATGGATGCTCCTTCTGTTATGAAGTCGGCAATCGAATTATATAAAAATAGATAATTGGAGGGAATGAATAAATATGGAAGCACTTCAAAATAATTTGAGAAAGTTTCTTCTTCCAATAGCACAAAAGATTGAAAAACAAAGGCATCTTCAAGCTATAAAAGAAGGTATGATAAGTATAACCCCAATAATAATTGTAGGTTCTTTAAGTATGCTATTTATGGCACTAAACAATATGATACCTGAAGGAAGTGCAAAAGCATTCTTATCTGAAAATATGGATACATTACTTATTCCTAACAAATTTACTATGAGTTTATTATCTATATATTCAGCATTTTTTATAGCTCAAGCATTAGCTAAAAAATATAATCTTAATCATGTAGAAATAGGTATGACAGCAGTTATAGCACAACTTGTTGTATGTGGACAAGTAGTAGATGGTGCGTTAGATACAAGTTACTTAGATGCTCAAGGTTTATTTGTAAGTATACTAATAGCACTTTTAGTAGTTGATATTACTAAGTTTATGAATGATAAGAACCTTGTAATTAGATTTCCAAAAGAAGTACCAAGTGTAGTAAATAAGAGTTTTAGAAATTTAACGCCAATGATAGTATGTATAATGTTATTTACAGCAATAGCAGCAATAACTAAAAATGTATTAGGTCAACCATTACCAGCTATTATAATGAATTTCTTAGCACCAGCTATAAGCAGTGTAGATAATGTTTTTGCAGTAACTATAATACTTTTCATAACTCAATTATTATGGTTCTTTGGGCTTCATGGAGCAGCAATAACTTCAAGTATATGGATGCCAATAGCAGCTACATATATGGCAGAAAATGCAACACTAATAGCAGCTGGAGGAGACCCAAAATATGTGTTTACAATAGGATTTTACTATGGTTTTCTACAAGTAACTGGTTCAGGAATAACTTTAGGACTAGTATACCTTATGTCAAGAAGTAAGTGTAAGAGTTTAAATAGTATGGGAAAAGTTGTACTTTTACCATCATTATTTGGAATAAATGAGCCAGTAATATTTGGAACACCAATAGTTATGAATCCATATATGTTTGTACCATTTGTATTTGGACCTGTATTAGTTGGAGCACTTAACTTTATGGCATTAAAGGTAGGATTAGTAGGATTACCTATTGCAGAACCACCAGGCTTTTTACCTCCAGGGGTTGCAGCATTTTTAATGACATTAGACTGGAAGGCAATAGTATTAGTATTTGCAAGTATAATACTTATGACCTTGATATATTATCCATTTTTTAAGATAATGGAAAAAGAAGAATTAAACAAAAATGCAGAATTAGCTACAGCATTAAATGATGATAGCTTTGATTTTTAAAGAGTCATTAGAAGGAGAAGGATATGATACCTGAAATAGAAGAAAAAGTATTTAGCATAATATCAGAAGCAGGAGATGCTAAAAGTGATGTAATGATGTCTCTCAAAGAAGTAAAAAAAGGTGACTACGATAAAGCGAAAAATCTTTTAAACTCAGCATCAGAGAAAATACAACTGGCATCAAAGCATCATTTAGAATTGCTATCAAATGCTATGAATAGTAAAGACAGTGGAACTGATTTTTTAGTTGTACATTCTGAAGACCATTATTCAAATGCATTATTTGCTCACTCTTTAGTATCTGAACTTGTAGATATATTTGAGATGATGGACCCAAGAATTGATAAGAAGTAAGTTTAATATAAATAGTGCTTGAAGTTTGGCTATAGTTTATTAATTTGATAAATTTAATAAATGAACTCCCTTTTACTTTAAAGTACTATTATTTATAAAATTATTTATAAATATAGTAAATTTTTAGATAGAAAAGGAGAAATTATTATGGAGAAGTTTTCAGTAGTAATAGCTGGAGGGGGAAGTACATATACTCCAGAAATCATATTAATGTTGTTAGATAACCTAGATAGGTTACCATTAAGAGCGATTAAATTATACGACAATGATGAAGAAAGACAAAACAAATTAGCTAAAGCTTGTGAAATACTAATAAAAGAAAAGGACCCTACTATAGAGTATTTAGCAACAACATGCCCTAAAGAAGCTTATACAGATGTAGATTTTTGTTTGGCTCATATAAGAGTTGGGAAGCTTGAAATGAGAGAACTAGATGAAAAGATACCTTTAAAGCATGGAGTAGTTGGTCAAGAAACTTGTGGACCAGGTGGAATAGCTTATGGAATGAGGTCTATAGAAGGTGTACTTGAAAACATAGACTATATGGAAAAGTATTCTCCAAATTGCTGGATGCTAAATTACTCTAATCCAGCATCTATAATAGCAGAAGCCGTTAGAAGATTAAGACCTACTTCTAGAGTAATAAATATTTGTGATATGCCAATAGGTATGGAACATAGTATAGCAAAAATTGCAGGGCTTAAATCTCGTAAACATATGGATATAAGATACTTTGGATTGAATCATTTTGGTTGGTATACTTCAATTAAAGACAAAAAAGGAAATGAACTTTTACCAAAATTAGTAGAACATATAAAAGAGTATGGATTTATAAATGGTGAAGAAGGAATGAAAAATGATAAGAAAGACAGTTGGTTTGAAACTAATTTATTTACTAGAGAAATAGCAAAGACAGATTTAACTACAATACCAAGTAGTTATTTAAAGTACTATCTATTCCCAGATTATGTTGTAAATCATTCTGATTTAAATTACACTCGTGCCAATGAAGTAATTGATGGAAGAGAAAAAGAAGTTTTTGGCTCATGTGCATTAATAGAAAAGCAAGGTCATTCTAATGGCAGTGGGCTTAAGATAGGAATACATGCGGAGTTTATAGTTGATTTAGCTACAGCTCTAGCTTTTAATACTCAAGAACGTATGTTATTAATAGTTCAAAATAATGGAGCTATAGAAAATATACAAGATGATGCTATGGTTGAGATTCCATGTATAGTTGGAAAAGATGGGTATGAACCATTATCAATAGGTAAAATACCAACATTTCAAAAAGGTTTGATAGAACAACAATTAGCAGTTGAGAAATTAGTAGTTGATGCTTGGATTGAGAAGTCATATAATAAATTGTGGCAAGCACTTATGCTATCTAAGACAGTTCCAAGTGCAATAGTTGCAAAAGAATTATTAGATGATTTAATAGAAGCAAATAAAAATTATTGGCCAGAACTTAGTTAAGAATAATATATATTTTAAAAAAGTTCCTACAGTTTAGTACATAGCTTAGTTAGTGTATTTGTAGGAACTTTATTTATGATTTTATAAGCTTGTCTATAGATACTCTTACTTCTTCAAGGTTTGCAAAGAATTTGTTATTTAGTTGACGGTTACAGTTGTTTGACTAGATAAGTTCAATTTAATATAAGACGACAAATAAATCAATAGAAATAGTTCGAGAAGTTGTATAATAAAAAATTTACACTTTTAACAGGATTTATGTAGGTGTTTATAGAAATAAATAATATAGATATAAATAAACATGTACATAATACATAATTATTTTTAATTCTAAAATATGAGAATGGAGAGATGGCTATGAAGTGGAGAGATTATGCTGAGGATGTAAATTTATTTGAGGATTTTGATAAAACTATCAAGCCTCTAACTGACGAACAAAGAAAAAAAAATATAAACACTTTAATTGCATATTTTTCAAAAGAAGTTCCTTCTAAAATATACAATTTATCAAATGATGAAATTAAGCCTAGAGACATACTTAGAGGACTTTTGAATGTATATCCACCAAAAGAAATTGCTCCAGAGATACTTAATATGTTACATAATTTATTGTTAATTGAATGTGAAGAAAGAGAGCTAGTAGATGTAAATGATATAGAAGAAGTAGAGGAAGGTATTGCTATATGGAGAGGTAATATAACAAATTTAAGAGCAGATGCAATAGTAAATGCTGCAAATAATAAGTTATTAGGTTGTCTACAACCACTACATTTATGTGTGGATAATGAGATACATTCATGTGCAGGACCTAGACTTAGAGAAGATTGTGACAAAATAATAAAAAAACAAGGACATTTAGAATATACTGGAGATGCTAAGATAACTAGAGGCTATTGTTTACCTGCAAAATTTGTAGTTCATACTGTTGGACCTATTGTATCTGGTGGTCAGCCAAGTAAAGAACAAGAAAAGCAACTGCTTCATTGCTACAAATCATGTTTAAACACAATAAAAGAAATTGATGAAATAAAAAATATTGTTTTTTGTGGAATTTCTACAGGTGTATTTGGTTATCCAAAAAAAGAGGCAGCTAATCTTGCTGTGAGTAGGGTTAGACTATGGATAAAAGAAAATCCTGAGAAAAATTTGAAAGTTGTATTTAATGTGTTTACTGAAGAGGAAGAAGAGAAATATAGAAGAATATTTAAATAATATTATATAGTATAATTCTAAGTTGATAGATTTGAACATGATAGTACAATATACTTCAATAAAATATTTAAATTTATAGATAATAATCTTTTAAATGATAAAAATTAATTGAATATTAATAGCTTATTTATTTTGGTGTTTATTAAGAAATAAATGAGCTATTTTTATGTTTAAATAGAAGTATTGTTTAGTAATGTGAATTAATTACTAATAAAAATGAAAATAACTACCAATTAAATTCATTTATACCTCAAATAAAAGAGTTAGTATTAGATTACAATAAAATCTAAAGAAAAGAGAGGTAATATATATGAAAAACAAAAATAATAAAGATAAAGACATGTTGAATATGAAAGTATTAAGAGTTCTAGGATTACTATTAATACTTTTTGATTATACAGGAGATACTTTGAATTTTTATAATTTCTTTGCTAAGCCATTAGTATCTGGAAGTTTGTATCATATAGGAGGTACTGATTGCATAGTATTTTTATTATTTATTGTAGAGTGTATATACCTAGTGGGAAGATATGTATTAAAAGTTAAGATAAATTGGAGTGAGATTATTGAAAATGAAAAAGATAATTTTATAAATAACTTATTAGTGGAAAAAATACAAGAAGAAAGCAATATTGTATATAGCCTATTAAATTCATACATATTGCCGTATATATATAAGAAAGGAAAAGTATTGATGCTTAAAACGTATAATATGTTAATCTATATTAAGGAAAAATACTATTATGTAAATATATACTAATGTAATATCTCACATAATTAACTATATTGGATTTTGTATTAGAGATAAAATGAATGATATAAATTTTTTAAGACACATAAAAATCGCAATTTATTTTGTAGTTAAGTTATAAATTTTATGAAAACTTATAGGTCATATAAAATAGATTGCGATTTTAATCCTAAACTTCTGCTATGATTTTACCTGTATCAGTTAAATCATATCCACCAAGACCTTGAAGTTCAGCTTTAAACTCAGCTGAATTTATTATGTTAATTATAGTTTTGTAAACTGGATTTTGTAAGTCTTCTTTTTTAATAACTAAATCATAACGTTCTTTATGAAGAGGAATAAAGTCAATGTTATTTACTTGTAAAGCAGCTTTTTCATTTCCTAAACCAACATCAGCTATTCCACGAGAGACAGTACTTGCAACACCAAGATGTGATAACTCTTCATTATCATAACCTTTTATATGATTACCATTAAAATTTAGAAGCCTAAGTTTACCGTCAAGTAGAACTCTAGTTCCAGCCCCTTTTTCTCTATTTACAAGAGTTATGTTTGGTCTAGTTAAATCCTCCCAAGTTTTTATTTCTTTAGGATTTCCTTTAGCAACGTAAAAACCTTGCATTCTGTAAGCTAGATTTATAAGTACACAAGGTATTCCTGGCAATAGTTTTTTAACAAAAGGGCCATTATATTCATCTGTTTCAAAATCCCATAGATGGGATGATGCTATAGAAACTCTGCCATTATATAATTCATATAAAGCATTATAACTGCCTATATAAGAGCGAAATGTATTGACTCCATCTAATTTTTTTTCAACGTACCTAGCTAAAATATCTAGTATCACATCTTGACCAGAAATAATGATTTTAGAATTGTTGTTTATATCTATATTTTTATTGTTGAAATGTGTATCTTTTACTTTACCAGTTTTTTGGCTGTTGATATATTCTTCAACGTCTTTAATATCAACTCTTATTTTTTTTCCTACTTTATAAGAAGGAAGTTCACCTCTTTTGATTAATTCATATACAGTATTTTTTGTTATCTTTAATAATTCAGCTACCTCGACAGGTGTCAAAGATGATAATGAGTCCATAATCCACCTCCATATAAGGTTATTTTAACATTAAAAAAAGGAAAATGTAGAAAATATTTAAAAGTAATGTAAATAATTTACTTGAAAATTTATTATCAGGTATATATAATTAAACTATATATAATGAAACATGATAAAACATGATAAAACGCATTAAAACATGTATTAAATTTACAAAAAGGGAGATTGTTATGAAAAAAATATTGGGAATATTAGGACTAGTTGCATGTTTAACTTTGGGGACAGTTGGATGCAATAGCAATGAAATCAAAAAAGATGATAGAAAACAAGAAAAAACAAATAAAAGTAGTGATTCAGTAGAGCTAAATATATCGGCTGCTGCAAGTTTAAAAGAAGCAATGGAAAAGATTGAAGAAGAATACAAAAAAGTTGATTCAAATGTAAAATTGACAGTTAATTATGGAGCTTCAGGGTCATTGCAACAACAGATAGAACAAGGAGCACCTTGTGATTTATTCATTTCAGCAGGTCAAAAACAAATGAAAGCTTTGGATGAAGAAAAGTTATTGGTTTCTGATACTATGAAAGATTTAGTAAAAAATGATTTAGTTCTTATTTCTTCTGCTGATAGTAATGTATCTAGTATGAAAGATTTGACTACAGATAAAGTGAAGAAAATTGCTGTTGGTGAAGCTGAAAGTGTTCCAGCTGGTAAATATGCAGATGAGGTGTTAACTAATTTAAATTTAAAGGATAAGTTAAAAGATAAGCTAGTATTTGCAAAAGATGTAAAAGAAGTTTTAGCATGGGTGCAATCAGGAAATGCTGATGTTGGATTCGTTTACTTTAGTGATACTGTTAATAATGATAAGATAAAGGTGGTTGAAAAAACAGACGAAAAAACTCATTCACCTATTACATATCCAGTTTCAGTAATTAAAGCTAGTAAAAATATAGATTCTGCTAAGAAATTTGAAGAATTTTTGTTAAGTGAAGCAGGACAAAAGATTTTTGAAGAATTTGGATACAAAAAAGTAGAATAAGTTTATAAATAAACTATATGTATTTAAATATAAATTATATATAAATACATGAAAATTGAAAATAATTGTATATTATAATAAAATGGAAATAGTGAAATTAATAGACTTATTAATTTCACTATTTCCATTTAAAATTGAGGAGGTTTAAAGATGGAAACAGATTGGTCACCCTTATGGATATCGCTTAAGACATCTCTTTTGTCAACAGTAATAACTTTTATAATAGGAATATTTGTGTCATATATTATGGCTAACTATAGAGGTAAGTGGAAGGGTCTTATAGATGGGCTGTTTACACTTCCACTGATTTTGCCACCAACAGTTGTAGGATTCTTTTTATTATTGCTATGTGGGAAGAATGGATTTATAGGGAAGTTTTTATTAAATTTTGATAAAACTTTAATATTTAGTTGGACAGCAACTGTAATTTCAGCAGTAGTGGTGTCTTTTCCTATGATGTATAGAACCTCAAGGTCAGCTTTTGAACAGATTGACAACAATATGTTGTCAGCTGCTAGGACATTAGGTCTTAATGAGTGGAAAGTATTTTTTAAGATTGCAGTCCCATTAGCTTGGCCTGGAATAATTGGTGGATTGGTGCTGTCGTTTGCCAGAGCTCTTGGTGAATTTGGTGCTACACTTATGATAGCTGGAAATATACCTGGAAAAACTCAAACTATGCCAATAGCTATATTTTTTGCAGTTGAAGGCGGAGATATGAACAAAGCTATGATGTGGGTTATGATTATTGTAGCAATATCTATAGCAATGATTTTATTATTAAATTATTGGTCAGAATTTCAGCAGAAAATTATAGGAAAGAGGTGTGGATAGTTGAGTTTATATGTAGATATTGAGAAAGATTTATCCTCTTTTAAATTAAAGGTAGAAATTAAACAAGAAAAAGGAATTTTAGGGTTTTTAGGAGAATCTGGTTCTGGAAAAAGTATGACATTAAAATGTATAGCAGGGCTTGAGAAACCAACAAGAGGTAGAATTGTATTAAATGATAGAGTACTATTCGATTCTGAAAAAAAGATAAATTTATCAACACAAGAGAGAAAAGTAGGTTTTTTATTTCAAAACTATGCTTTGTTTCCACATATGACTGTAAGTCAAAATATTGAGCTTGGACTTTTAAAACTGAACAAGAGTGAAAAAAAGGAAATAGTAACAAGGTATTTAGATATACTTAAATTAAATGGATTTGAGGGTAGATACCCTTGGCAATTATCTGGTGGTCAGCAACAAAGAGTAGCACTAGCTAGGGCATTGGCAACATCTCCAGATATATTACTTTTAGATGAGCCTTTTTCAGCACTAGACCATCATTTAAGAAGTAATATGGAAAAAGAACTTATGAACATGTTAAAAGACTACAAGGGAGATATACTATTTGTTACTCATGATATTGAAGAAGCTTACCGAGTTTGTGATGATATTATGGTATATAACAAGGGAGAAGGTCTTCCAAAGAGACCTAAAAAAGAGCTATTTGAATTTCCAAAGTACCTTATAGAAGCTAAGATAACAGGGTGTAAAAATATATCCAAATTAAATAGGATAGATGAAAATACTATTTATGCTACAGATTGGGGATGTGAGTTGACATTAAATAGAGAAATAGATGATAATATAGAATATGTGGGAATTAGAGAGCATCATATTAAGGTCTTGGATTCTAATGAAGATTTAAATGAAAAGTTATGTTTTGAATTGATTAACATTATAGAAAATCCATTTACTTATACTATATATGTTAGAAAAACTGATTTATCTAAAGAATGTATACTTATTCAAATAGAATTGGAAAAAGGTAAAATGAGATTTAAGAAGGGTGACAGCATTTATTTAGATTTTCCACAGGAATATTTATTTTGTTTTAAGTAAATTTATAATAAAAAGGAGTAGATTATATGACTGAAAAAGAAAAAATGTTGTTTGGGAAAGGGTACTATGCAAATGATGAATTGCTAGTAAAAGAAAGAGAGTATTGTAAAAAATTAACTAGACTATTTAATAATACTTTAGAGGATGAATATGAAAAAAGAGCAGATATTTTAAGACAACTATTTGGTTCCGTTGGCAAGCAGATAAATGTGGAACAAAACATTAAATGTGACTATGGATATAACATACATGTAGGTGAAAATTTCTTTGCAAATTATGATTGTATTTTCTTAGATGTATGCAAAATTGAAATAGGTGATAATGTAATGTTAGCTCCAAACGTTCAAATATATACAGCATATCATCCAATTAATGCACAACTTAGAAATTCAGGTATAGAGTATGGTTCTCCTGTAAAAATAGGTGATAATGTATGGATAGGTGGGGGAGTAATCATAACACCAGGAGTTACTATAGGAGATAATGTAGTAATAGGTGCAGGAAGTGTAGTTACAAAAGATATACCATCAAATACTGTAGCTGTTGGAAATCCATGTAGAGTAATAAAGAAAATAGAAGCATAAATATGATTTTACAAAGTATATACAAACAAAGTTTATAAAAATAAATTAAGAGTATTTACATATAATCTTTAAATAGATAATATATTAAAATAAAAATATATGCCTGTTTCTTTAAAAAAATTTATAGAAACAGGCATATTAATCGTATAGAGAAAATATCTTTCTATTCTTGTTTAGTCTTTACGTAAGAAATATTATCATTAGAAGGTTTTTCCATACCTAATGCTTTTAATATATCTTCATTAACAATTATATCTGTATCATCTGATGTAGCTACAGGCATATCAGACACTGATTCGCCATTTAAAATTTTAACTGCCATTTCACCTGTTTTGTAACCTAGTTTTTCATAGTTGATACCTTGACAAGCAAGAGCACCTTTTTCAACTGGACCAGATTCAGCTGCTATAACAGGAATTTTATTCTCAGTAGCTATTTTAGAAACTATAGGCATAGAAGATGCTACTAAATTGTCTGTAGGAACATATAAGACATCTATTTTTCCAACTAAACTAGAAATCCCTTGGTTAACTTCATTTGAAGTAGTTATACCTTTTTCAACAACCTTAAACCCATTTTTAGATGCATATTCTTTTAAAGCATCAACTTGAACTTTTGAGTTTACTTCACTAGTATTGTACATAACTCCTATAGTTTTTGCCTTAGGAGCAAATATTTTAAGAAGTTCTAAACCTTTGTCTACAGAAACAAAATCTGATGTTCCAGATACATTTGTGCCTGGTTTTTCAAGAGTTTTAACTAATCCAGCAGCAACAGGGTCACTGACAGCAGTCATAAGTATAGGTATATCTTTAGTAGCATTAAAAGCTGCTTGAGCTGACGGAGTTGATATAGCAAATATTAAATCTTTCTTGTCAGATGCGAATTTGCTTGCAATACTTTGTGTAGTTGGCATATCATTTTGAGCATTTTGGAAGTCTATATTAATATTTTCACCATCTTTAAAGCCGTTCTTTTCTAATGCTTTTACAAACCCTGTCTTAGTAGCATCTAACGCTGGATGTTCAACCAGTTGAGTTATACCAATTTTTTTAACTTCTTTACCTTTTGAATTACTTTCTTGTTTTGAACTACTAGAATCTCCTCCTTGAGAACATCCTGTAAGCATAGATACACTAAGAGCACCAGCTAAAATCAAACTTGCCAATCTTTTTTTATTAATCATTTTTATATCCCCCTCGAAAATTTATTGTTATATATATTCATATATTCATATGAATTATTGCAAAGTTACCATAATTATTATAATTTTAAGATTATTTTAGAAATAGACTTAATATAATAGATACATTTTAAACTGCATATTCAAATTTTTCTAAGATTTCTTCAACTGTTAATTGTTCTTTTTCTTTACCTTTTACATCTAAGACAATTTCACCCTTATGAAGCATTATCAATCTATCACCATATTGAAGAGCATGTTTTAAGTTGTGAGTCACCATAAGTGTAGTTATATTTTTTTCCCTTACGATTTTATCTGTTAACTCAATTACTTCATTTGATGTTTTTGGGTCAAGTGCTGCTGTATGCTCATCAAGTAATAAAACTGAAGGATTTGTTAAGCATGACATAATTAGTGATAGTGACTGTCTTTGACCTCCTGATAAAAACTGTACTTGTACATCAAGATATTTTTTTAAATCAAGAGATACACCTTCTAATAAATTTTCTAAGAAATCTCTTTTATAACGAAGACATTTTCTTAGGTTTAATAATTTACCTTTATTAAGTGCTAGAGATAAGTTTTCTCTAACTGTCATAGAAGGACAAGTTCCTAGGCTAGGGTCTTGAAAAACTCTGCTTACTATTTGAGTTCTTCTATGTTCAGCTAAGTTAGATAAATTATGTTTATTTAGTAATACTTGACCAGAAGATTCTTTTATAAGTCCAGATATTATATTTAATAAAGTAGATTTACCAGTTCCATTACTACCTATGATACTTACAAATTCACCATTTTCTATGTCGATTGATAAATTTTCAAATATAGTATTAGGTTCACCGTATGGATTAGGGAAACTCTTTGAAAGATTTTTAATTTGTAACATCTATAACACCTCTTTTTTCTGATTTATTTTTGGTACTAGCTTTACATTTGTTTTTTTTAGTGAAATGTTTAAGTTACCAGTAGCTAAGAAAGCTATTATAACTATAGCAGTTATTAATTTTAAGTCAGTCGATAACATTCCTAAACTCATTGCAAAGTAGATAGTGAATTGGTATATAAAAGAACCAACAATTATTGCAGTAGTATCTTTGATAAAAGTAAATTTCTTAAATAGTGTAATACCAATTATGATAGAAGCAATTCCAAGAACCAAAGTTCCTATACCCATATTTACATCTGAGAATCCTAAGAACTGAGCCATAAGACTACCAGATAAAGCTATAAGTCCATTTGAAATCATAAGTCCTAGTATTTTTATAGAACCAATATTTATACCCAAAGATTTAATCATTTGAGAGTTATCACCAACACCTTTTAAAGTGTACCCAAGACCTGTTTTTAGAAATAAGTCTAAAAGGACTTTACAGATAAATACAAAAGCCAAGGCTAAAACTATAGGAGATATTTCTCCATTGAATAAATGCTTAAAGCTAAATAGAGGAATATTTGATTTTCCCATTATTCTTAAGTTGATAGAGTACAACATTCCCATAACTAAAATACCAGAAAGTAAGTTTGATATCTTAAACTTAATGTGAAGAATTCCAGTAACAAGACCAGCAGTGCAACCACATAAGATAGCCATTAAAGTTGCTACTACAGGAGAAATACCATTAGTAAGAGAAAATGCTACGATAGAAGCACCCATTGTGTAACTACCATCAGCAGACATATCTGGAAAATCTAAGATTTTGTAAGTTATATAAACCCCCAGTGCCATAATTGATAAAATTAAACTTTGCGTCATTACAGATATAATACCTGACATAAATAAAACACTCCTTTGAAAATATTTTTATAATTCTAATTATTTGCTAATTTTGTGTATAAAAAAACCACATAGTATACAAAACTATGTGGTAAAAACACGAATAAGCCACATAGTTTAATCTATGTGGCTCTTATATAGTTAAATGAAAACTCTATAAACAATATAGCCAACATAGATACAATCCCAAAATTTTAGTAGTCTTAAGGGGCCTGTATCTATGTTAAAACGTAGGTACAAACCCTAAAAATAGTGGCTATAGTAATAATAATATTTTTTATTGTTTAATAAAGTATTCATAATTATCTCTCCCTTTTAATATTTTAATTAGCCAGAAAATTATATGTATTCTCGACTTGTTATAAATTATAAATTATACACTAATAAAAGTCAACTGCTAAATTTAATTAAAATACTAAATAATGTATACTTAGAATACTTTTAAATCAATGTATTATTTGAAAAAAACGTTATCCTAAGTTATAGAGAAATGTGGAAATTTTATCAAGATATATACTGAATATGAAATATATACACATATGTATCCATTAAATTTTATAAAAAAGCTGTCTAAAGAATATTGAAATTCTTTTGGACAGCTCAAGTAGTGATTAGAAAGTTATATAACTTTCATAATCAGTCGTCAATACAGACGACTTTTATGGAAAATGAATAACTTTATATGCAATATTCAAATTGCTATAATAAGCACAATTTTCAAAGGGTTAGGGTGGATAAGAGTACTTATTATATAAAGTTTTCATATTACCTACTTTTTAAAATTAATAAGTTTTATTTTGCAGATTTTGTATTTTCATCTGACTTTATATACTTTATATTATCTGCTGATAACTTTTGCATGTCAAGAGCTTTTAGTGTATCTTCGTTAATTATTATTTCAGTTTCATCTAACATAGTAACTGGGATATCTCCAACAGCTTTTTCTTCTAATACTTCAATAGCAAGTTCTCCAGCTTTGTAACCTAGTTTTTCATAGTCTATTCCACAACAAGCTAAAGCACCAGAAGATACAGAACCTTCTTCAGAAGCTATTATAGGAATCTTGTTTTCATTAGCAACTTTAGAAACTATTGGCATAGAAGAAACTATTAAATTGTCAGTAGGAACATATAAAACATCTATCTTGCCAACTAAGCTAGAAATAGCTTGATTGACTTCACTTGAGGAACTGATTCCTTTTTCAACCACTTCATAATTATTTTTCTTAGCATAATCATGTAGAGAATCAACTTGGATTTTTGAATTAACTTCACTAGTATTGTATATAACACCTATTTTTTTTGCCTTTGGAGTCAATGTTTTAACTAATTCTAATGTTTTATCAATTGAAAGATAGTCAGATGTACCAGAAACATTTCCACTTGGTTTTTCAAGAGATTTAACAAGTCCAGCTTCTACAGGGTCTGTAACAGCAGTCATGATTATAGGTATATCTTTAGTAGCATTATAAGCTGCTTGTGCAGATGGAGTAGATATAGCATATATTAAATCTTTTTTGTCAGATACGAACTTACTTGCAATACTTTGTGTAGTAGGCATATCGTTTTGTGCATTTTGGAAATCTATTTTTATATTATCTCCATCCTTATAGCCTTTGTCTTCGAGTGCTTTTATGAATCCTTTCTTTGCTTTATCTAAAGATGGATGTTCTACCAATTGAGTGATACCTATATTTTTTTGTTTCTTGTTATCTGTTTTTCCGTTTTCATTTGAGGCATTAGAGCCATCATTTTGAGAACATCCAGTAAGCAGTGATACACCAAGTACTCCTGCTATAATTAAACTTAATATTTTTTTTCTTTTTATCATTTTATTTTCCTCCCTCAAAATTTAAATAATTATATTTGTTCATATATTCATATAATAAATTGTAAATATGCTTAATTAAAAATGAATTTTTATTTCTTAAACTGCATATTCAAATTTTTCTAAGATTTCTTCAACTGTTAATTGTTCTTTTTCTTTATTTTTTACATCTAAGACAACTTCACCCTTATGGAGCATTATCAACCTATCACCATATTGAAGGGCATGTTTTAAGTTGTGAGTCACCATAAGTGTAGTTATATTTTTTTCCCTTACGATTTTATCTGTTAACTCAATTACTTCATTTGATGTTTTTGGGTCAAGTGCTGCTGTATGTTCATCTAGCAATAGGACCTTAGGACTTGCTAAACTAGACATAATTAGTGATAGTGACTGTCTTTGACCTCCTGAAAGATATTGTACTTTAATATCTAAGTATTTTTTTAAATCCAAAGAAATTCCTTCAAGTAAGTGTTCTAAGTCATTCGTTTTATGACGAAGACATTTCTTTAAGTTTAATAATTTCCCTTTATTAAGTGCTAAAGATAGATTTTCTCTAACTGTCATAGAAGGGCAAGTTCCTAGGCTAGGGTCTTGAAAAACTCTACTTACTATTTGGGTTCTTTTGTATTCAGCCAAATTTGTTATAGTAGTGTTGTCTAATGTAATTTGACCAGAAGATTCTTTTATAAGCCCAGATATTATATTTAATAAAGTAGATTTACCAGTTCCATTACTACCTATAATACTTACAAATTCACCATCTTCTATGTCGATTGATAAATTTTCAAATATAGTATTAGGTTCACCGTATGGATTAGGGAAACTCTTTGAAAGATTTTTAATTTGTAACATCTATAACACCTCTTTTTTCTGATTTATTTTTGGTACTAGCTTTGCATTTGTTTTTTTTAGTGAAATGTTTAAGTTACCAGTAGCTAAGAAAGCTATTATAACTATAGCAGTTATTAATTTTAAGTCAGTCGATAACATTCCTAAACTCATTGCAAAGTAGATAGTGAATTGGTATATAAAAGAACCAACAATTATTGCAGTAGTATCTTTGATAAAAGTAAATTTCTTAAATAGTGTAACACCAATTATGATAGAAGCAATTCCAAGAACCAA
>NZ_JAGWCX010000061.1:0-26476 GCF_020657775.1 Clostridioides sp. ZZV14-6345
TATTCAGCCTTTTATTGATTACAATAGCTATAGTCCTTCCAAGTGCGAGTTTTGCAACAGAGTATAGCAGTAATCTAAAAGTAGTGTTAGGGCAGAATGTAAGATTTGTATTAGCTAGTTTAACAGCTTATATATTAGCTCAAAGCAATGATGTATTTATATTTCATAAGTTAAAAAATAAATTTGGAGGAAAGCATAAATGGTTAAGAAACAATGCTAGTACTATGTTGAGTCAACTAATTGATACAGCTATTTTCATTACGATTGGATTTTGGGGTACTGTACCAAGCTTAATAACTATGATAATGAGTCAGTACATTGTTAAGTTCTTCTTAGCTTTAGCAGATACACCATTTTTCTATATACTTACAAGAGAGAGTAAAGAAGTAAAAATAGATAAATAAGCTTCATAAATAAAAAATATGATTCAAACGAATATAGAAACAATGAGGTGGTGATGTGGCTAGAGCACCAAATAAGAAAGAAAAAGAAGCAAGAAAATTATATTTAAAAGGTCTGAAATTAGTTGAGATTGCTAAAAAATTAGATATACCAGATGGAACAGTAAGAAGGTGGAAGAAAACTTATAATTGGGATAGTGAACGTTCGGAAAATAATAACGAGCGTTCGGCAAAAAGAGGTGGTCAGCCTAACAATTCTAATGCAAAAGGACATGGTGCTCCATTAAGGAATAAAAATAATTTTAAGCATGGTATCTTTGAACAAATTTATTTTGATACTTTAACTGACAAAGAGTTAGAGTTAATAAAAAATAAAAGTAATGATAAAATATATGATTTAGAATTAGAAATAGATTTACTTACTATAAGAGAACATAGACATATGTCTAGAATAAAAGAATACACTGAAAAAACGGATGGTATAAGCCTTGAAAGTGTTAACAAAAGAAGGTTAGAAATTAAAGGTAATGTATTAAAAAATGGTCAAGTTCAAGAAGAAATGGTGACTAGAGGTGTTTCTACGTTTGAGGTTATACAGAAATTAGAAGCTGAACTAACTAAAATACAAGACAAAAAAAGAAAGTGTATTGAAACATTAGAGAAAATGAAGATAGATAGAAAGAAATTTGAATTAGAAAATAATAATCTAGGTCAAAATGAAAGTGAAAATATGTTTAAAGAATTATCTTTAGAAGAATTAAAAAGGTTGGCGAGTTTAGATGATTGATAATAAGTTAATAGCACTAGAAGCTAAGAAGGAACTTGCAAGACGTGAGTTCTTTTATTTTTGCAATTTATTAGCTCCAAACTTTTATAAAAAAGATAGAAAGTATTTAGTTGAAACTTGTAATAAGCTTCAAGATTTTTATTATTCAGATGATGAAGTTTTAATTATAAATATGCCACCTAGGCATGGGAAAAGTAGAAGTGCAAGTTTATTCGTAGAATGGATTTTAGGTAAAAATAAAAATGAAAAAATAATGACTGGTAGTTATAATGAAACTCTTTCAACCATGTTTTCAAAGAATGTTAGAAATGCTATTCAAGAAGAAAAAGCTGATATAGATACTATTATCTATAGTGATATATTTCCTAACACAAAAATAAAACATGGTGATGGAGCTATGAATTTATGGTCATTGGAAGGTGGTTATAATAATTATTTGGCGACCTCTCCGAGTGGTACAGCAACAGGCTTTGGGTGTTCTCTGATGATTGTAGATGACTTAATTAAAAATGCAGAGGAAGCTTATAATGAGAATGTTCTTGAAAAACATTGGGATTGGTTTACTAATACTATGTTATCAAGACTTGAAGAAGGCGGGAAAATAATAATTATAATGACTAGATGGTCTAGTAAAGATTTAGCTGGTAGAGCATTAGAACATTATAAAGAAGAAGGCAAGAAAGTAAGACATATTAATATGAAAGCATTACAGGAAGATGGAAATATGCTTTGTGAAGAAGTATTATCTTTAAAGAGTTATAAATCTAAAGTGAGAGCTATGGGCGAGGATATTGCGAGTGCTAACTACCAGCAAGAGCCTATTGACCTTAAAGGATGCTTGTACACTAAGTTTAAGACATATGAGAAGCTTCCTACTGATGATGAAGGCAATCTACTATTTACATCTATTAAAGCTTATGTAGATACAGCAGATGAGGGAGCAGATTACTTATGTTCTATAGTTTATGGAGTGTATAACAAAGAAGCTTATATACTAGATGTTTTATACACTAAGGAAAGTATGGAAATAACAGAGTATAAAACAGCTAAGATGTTCTATAATAATGAAGTTAACAAAGCTGATATAGAAAGTAATAGTGGTGGTAGAGCTTTTGCAAGAAATGTACAAAGAATATTGAAAGAAAAGTTTAAAAGCAATAAAACGATTATTAAATGGTTTCATCAGTCGAAAAATAAAAATGCTAGAATTTTATCTAATAGTAGTTGGGTAATGGAACATATATATTTTCCAATTAATTGGAGAGATAAGTGGATAGAGTTTTATAAGGCTATGGTGAGTTATCAAAGAGAAGGTAAGAACAAACATGATGATGCACCAGACGCTTTGACAGGGGTTGCAGAAAAGGCACTGAAAGGTCAAGGATTATCAGTATTTAAGTAATAATTTAAGTAATATAGGTGGTGGTGATGTGGAGTTAGAAAAAATAAGAGCAATAATAAGTGCTGATATAGCTAGAAGGCAAGAGATATTACAAGCTAAATCATATTATTATAATGAAAATGATATATTGAAAAAAGGTGTAGTTGTTCAAAATAGAGACGAAAATCCTTTGCGAAATGCTGACAATAGAATTAGTCATAACTTTCATGAGATACTTGTTGATGAAAAAGCTTCTTATATGTTTACTTATCCAGTTTTATTCGACATTGACAATAATAAAGAATTAAATGAGAAAGTAGCAGATATTTTAGGGAATGAGTTCACTAGAAAAGCTAAGAATTTAGCAATAGAAGCGAGTAATTGTGGTACTGCATGGCTTCACTACTGGATAGATGAAGAATATAGTGGAGAACAGGTAACTAATCAAACATTTAAATATGGTGTAGTCAATACAGAAGAAATTATTGCTATATATCGAAATGGTATTGAAAGAGAGCTAGAAGCTGTAATAAGATATTATATTCAGCTAGAGGATGTAAAAGGTCAAATACAAAAGCAGGTATATACTTATGTTGAATTTTGGACAGATAAAATATTAGATAAATATAAATTTTTTGGAGTAACATGTTGCGGTTCTCAAATAGAGCATATAACAGTACAACATAGATTTAATTCAGTTCCTTTTATTGAATTTGCTAACAACATAAAAAAACAAAGCGACTTATCAAAATATAAATCAGTGTTGGATTTATACGATAAGATAATGAGTGGATTTGCAAATGATTTAGAGGATATACAGCAAATAATATACATCTTAGAAAATTATGGTGGAGAGGATACAGCACAATTTTTAAATGAATTGAAGAGATATAAAGCAATAAAAACTGAAACAGACAGCGAAGGCGATAGTGGTGGTCTTAAAACTATGCAAATAGAGATACCTGTTGAAGCTCGAAAGGTGATATTAGAGATACTTAAAAAACAAATATATGAAAGTGGTCAAGGGTTACAACAGGATACTGAAAATTTTGGTAATGCAAGTGGTGTAGCACTTAAATTCTTTTATAGAAAGTTAGAATTAAAGTCTGGACTCCTTGAAACCGAGTTTAGAACCTCTTTTGATAAGCTGATTAAGGCTATACTATATTTTTTAGGAATTACAGACTATAAAAAAATACAACAGACTTATACAAGAAACATGATGTCTAATGACTTAGAGGATGCAGATATAGCAACCAAGTCAGTTGGCATAATACCAACTAAAATTATTTTGAGGCACCATCCTTGGATTGACGACCCCGAAGAAGCTGAAAGACTTTATTTAGAAGAAAAGAAAATACAAGCTTCAAAAGTGTCTGATGATTATAATAACTTTACTGAATAGAGGTGAAGTTATTTGAATAATAATATTGAGTACTGGAAAGAAAGAGAAAAGCAAAGATTAAATTCAAGATTGAAAGAAGAAAAAGAGGTATTAAAGGAACTAGATAAACAATATAAAATTGCAATGAAAAATATAGAGAAAGAAATTGCTAATTTATTTTATAAATATGCCGAACAGAATAAATTAACATATGCAGAAACACAAAAATATTTAACTAATAATGAATTTAACACATGGCGCATGGACATCAAACAATATATTAAATTAATAGAACAAACAAGTGATGAAAGATTACTGTTAGAGCTTAATACATTAGCTATGAAAAGCAGAATAAACAGGTTAGAAGAACTATTCTACCAAATATCTAAAGAGATAAATAATACATTCGACATTCAAAATAATAGAGTAGAAAAGCTATTAGAAGAATCTGTGAAAGATAGTTACTATAAGAGTATATATGAAACTCAAAAACACGTTGGTGTTGGGGTAAGCTTCACTAAGCTTGATAGAGAAGCTTTAAAGGATATAATTACATATCCTTGGAGTGGTAAAAACTTTTCTCAAAGGATATGGAAAAACAGAGATTTATTAAGTGAAGTTATCAAAGAAGAAATTACTCAAATGGTTATAAGAGGGGAAAGCTTGAAAAATATTGCTAATAGAGTGTCTCAGAGAATGGACTCTAGCTATGAAAATGCAATAAGATTAGTTCAAACTGAACATTCTCATTTTATGTCAGAAGCTGATAAAAGAGCATATGAAAGTCAAAGAGTAGATAAATATCAATTCTTAGCTACATTACAGGATAACACTTGTAAAAGATGTAGAAATGTAGATATGAAAGTATATTTAGTTAAAGAAGCTAAAGAAGGAGAAAATTATCCTCCGATACATCCAAGATGTCGCTGTACAACTATCCCATATTTCCCACATGAAGAAGGAGAAATGAGAACAGCACGACTGCTAAAAGGTAAAACATATGAAGTTCCAGCAAACTTGACTTATAATGAATGGTATAAGGAACATGTAATAAAAAATATAGAAGTTGTATAAGGAGCACTTGTTAAGTTTAAATAGTAAGTGCTTTTATTGTGTAAAAATTTAAAGGAGGATAAACAATATGGCTAAGTTTAAAAAGAAATCAGAGGAAGTAGAAGTCTTCAAATGGATATTAGGAAGTCCTAATACTCCTAAATGGTTTTATCAAGCTTTCGAGGAGGGAACTATATGGCTTGATGAATCTTTAAACTCTATGAATCTTAAAGAAGAAGTAAAGAAAACTATCTGTATAAAATTTAAAAATGGAGTTATTAGGGCAACTAGTGGAGATTTTATTATAAAAGATAGCGAAGGCAAGATTTATTCATGTACATTTAGTGAATTTGAGAAGTTATATGAAGAGATTGAACATACTGCAACTATTGAAAACTTAACAAACTATGCTGAAAATTTAGAACGAGGACATAGATATGTTGATGAAGATAACAACAAGAAAAATAAATTAGAGCTTTCAGCTAAGTTGGAACTGGATACAACAGATTTTGAGGAAAATATAAAAAGTGCTACAAAAGAAATTGAAACATTTAATGAAGTAGTATATAGATTAGAAGAAAATTTAAATAGAGTATTTGGAAAAGAAAAGCTTAATGAAATAAAAATAAAAATAGAAAGTCCTAAAAAACAACTTTCTAATGAGGATTTGGAGTATATAAGAGAGATAGCATCTAAAGATATAAAAGCACGTTTTGCTAAAGAAGGAAAAATTAAGATAGATTATTAGATAAAAAGGTAGGTGATTTTAATGTGTATATTAACTCAAGTTATAGTTGTAGTTTGTGTAGTACAAATCGTTATTAATTGTATTGCTAATCTTAGTGTAAGTATTCTTTGTAATAGATTAAAAAAAGAAAATAAAGCTAATATAGATAAAGTTTCTGATGAAATTTTAAAGAAGGTAAAAGAAGAACTAAATAAATCGTTAGATAAAAGTCTATAAGGGCTTTTTTATTTTGCTCTTTTTAAAAAAGTTGTAGAGCATAAAGAACAAAGAAACTCCTTTAGTTGGAGAACAACTATAAAAATCTATGGAGAAAATAAGAAGGGATGATGATTAAATGGAATGGTTAAGAAAAATATTAGAAAGTATTAAAATCGAAGAAAATAAGTTTGATATTGAGGAAATATTAAAAAGTGTTAATACTGAATTTCCCAAATATGCAGTACCTAAGGAAACTTTCAACAAAGTGAATGAGCAATTAAAAGAAGCAGATAAGACTATAAAAAGCTTTAATAGTAAAATGACACAAGAAGATGTAGAAAAGCTTAAAACAGAGCATCAAACAGAAATTAAAAAGATAGAAGAGAATCATAAGATAGAAGTTGAGAAAATGCAAAATGAAAGTTTGAAAACAAGGAAATTAAGTGCTGTTGAGAAAGCTTTATTAACTAACAAAGCTAAGCACACTGATTTATTAACAAATAAGTTTGACTTAGAAAAGATAACTGTAGGAGAAGATGGGAAGGTAGCAGGTATAGAAGAACAGTTAAAAACACTACAAGAGAGTTACAAAGATTTGTTTGAAACTAGCACTACTGAAACTACTAAACAAACAAATGCACAATCTTTTTACAAGTATGTGCCAGGTGGTAGTGGAGAAGCTTCATCAGAAATTACAGCAGAACAGATAAAAGCAGCAGTAAACGGACAAATATAATTAAAATAAAGGAGATGTTAAAATGGCAAATGCAATAGAATATGCACCAATTATACAACAAACACTTGATGAATCAGCAATACAAACACTTCTAACAGGGTGGATGGATGCTAATGCAGGAAAGGTAATATACAATGGAGGTAAGGAAATAAAAATACCTTCTCTGGAAGTTGATGGACTAGGGGATTATAACAGAGGTTCATCAGAAGGATATGCTGATGGAGATATAAAGTTTGGTTATGAAACTAAAACTATGACACAAGATAGAGGGAGAAAATTTACAATAGACCCAAATGATGTTGATGAAACTAATTTTACATTAACTGCAAGTAATATAATGGGTAAATTCCAAAGGACAAAAGTAGTTCCCGAAATAGATGCTTATAGACTTAGTAAGTTAGCTACAGTAGCTATAGGGGTTGAAAATGATACTAATGTAGAATATGGATATACACCAGATAAAGATACTGTTATAAGCAAAATAAAAAGAGGGATAAAAATAATAAGAGAAACTGGATATATTGGAGAACTTGTAGTACATTTAACTTATGATACATTAGAAGCCATAGAAGAAAAAGTATTGGATAAATTAACGGCTATTGATTTTAGCAAAGGAGGAATAACTACAAAAGTACCAACGATAGATTTTTGTCCATTATTAGTCACACCTCAAAATCGTATGTATTCATCTATAACTTTATATGATGGTAAAACAGAAGGTCAAAGACAAGGTGGGTATGTAAAAGGTACAAAAGCTCTTGATTGCAATTTTATAATAGTAGGTAGAGATATTCCTATAGCTGTAACAAAACAAGACCAAATGAGAATTTTTGACCCTTTAACTAATCAAAAAGCCAATGCTTGGTCTATGGACTACAGAAGATACCATGAATTATGGGTTACTAAACTTAGTTCTAACTTAGTATATGCTAACTTCAAAGATGCTAAACCAGTAGCCTAAAGGAGATAAATTATGTATAGATTAATAAGAGATAACATAGAAAAAATAGTTAATGATACATCTGAAAAAGAAAAGTTAATGTATGATGGATTTAAGTTATTAGAAGATAAGAAAAATATTAATATAGAAAATTTGGGTATTGAAGAACTGAAAAACCTAGCAAAAGAAAATGGTATAGAAGGTTATTCAAAGCTGAAAAAAGATGAATTAATAGAGAAATTAAATAATATTTAGTTTCTCTATTTTTATTCGAGGTGATTAAATGCTAGATAATATAAAATTAATTTTAAATTTAAAAGATGATACTTATGATAGTTTAATAGAGTTGTACATTAAAAAATACACTACTCTAGTTCTTGCATACTGCAATATAGAAACACTTAATCCTACTCTTGAAAATATTATAGAAGATAAAGTGATTGTTAAATTAAAAGAGACTGTATTAGTCAGCATTGCTGATAATAGTAAAATTAGCTCAATTTCTCGTGGTGGTTATTCTGTAAATTATAATGTTGCAACAGCTAAAACAACAGATGAGTTGATGGAAATAAAACTATCTCAAAAGGATAAGAATATTTTAAATAATTTTAGAAAAGTGAAGTGGTAACATGGCAGAAGCAGATATATTAGCATTGACTTACTTTTGCAAAATGACAATAAGAAGATGTATAAGTATTAAAAATGAAGACACAGGGGTTACAGATTTTAACGAGAATGTTGTAATTGCAGAAGGTGTGCCTTGTGGCTTAAATGGAAATATACCTAATATCGTGGATACAGATATAACAAACTCTATTTCAGCGTTTGAATTATATTGCAGACCTGAAGTAGATTTGATAGTTGGAGATATACTTGATATAACTTTAGAAAATGGAAATGTAGAAACTTTTATTGCATCTAAACCATTTCCTTATTCAAGCCACCTCCAAACTAATCTAACTCTAAAGGAAAGATACTAATGATAGAATTTAATAGTCTGAATGACTTGATAAGAGATTTGGAGAGACAAGAAAAAGAGTTAACTAAGAACATTAGAAAAGCTAAAAACAAAATAGGTAATCAACTTCTTAGAAAAGTAAAACAGAAAACACCAGTTGCTGAAAAAAATGGTGGAACAGCGAGAAAGAATTGGCAATATAAGGAGCTTGGTACTTTTGATGGAGTTGTATTTAATAATACAGAATATATTAGACATCTAGAATTTGGGCATAGAACTAGACAAGGTACAGGCACTAGCGAAAACTATAGACCAAAGCAGGGTGGTATACAGTTTGTTGAAGGTGTTTTTATGTTAGCAAAAAGTGTTGATGAAATAAACAGTATAATTGACAATGAACTTAATCAAATAATAATAGATTTTTATAATTAGAGGTGATGTATTGTTAAGTTACAAAGATATACTACACTCATTCACTAAAGAAATATCTGAAAATTTTAATGAAGATATATTTGTAGAAGGATATAACATACAAGACAATAAAAAGTCTTGTTTTTTTGTGCAGATATTGCCAGAAATAGTGCAGACAGCGACTAAAAAGACTGACATAAAAAGCTTTTTAGTTGATATAAAATATTTGCCTGACTGGAAAAAGAAAAAAACAGATTTATTTGATATTCTAAATAAATTAGAGAACATATTCACTAGAAATATAAAAGTAAAAGATAGATATTTAACTTTCAGTAAGAAAAATGTAAGTATAGAAAAAGATGAAATAGGAAATTATGTTCAATTTCTTATATCTATAAATTATCACGAACAAATTTATTTTGAAGAAGAAAAACATGAGTTGATGGAAGAATTAAATATGAGATTTAAAGGAAGGAGTGATTAAATGGCTGGATTAGTTAATATAAATATAGAATTTAAAGAACTGGCTACAAGCTTTATACAGCGTTCTCGAGCTGGAATAGTAGCAATTATATTGAAAGATACAACAAAGATGTATAAAGAGCTTACAAGCGAAGATGATATGCCAACCTCGTTAAGTGATGATAATAAAAAATATATTAAATATGGATTTGCAGGGGCTACTGATAACGAGAAGGTATTAAAACCAAGCAAAGTTATTATAAGTACTTTCTTAGAAGATGGAAAAGTTGAGGATATACTAGAAGAATTAGAATCTGTAGAATTTAATTACTTATGTATGCCAGAAGCTATAGAAGCAGAAAAAATAAAAATTGCGACTTGGATTAAGAAAATAAGAGAAGAAGAAAGTACAGAAGCTAAGGCAGTATTAGCAAATATTAAAGCTGATAATGAAGCAGTTATAAATTTTACTGAAAATGTAACAGTTGATGGCGAAGAAATAACAGCAGAAAAATATACGCCTAGGATAGCTTCTCTTATAGCTTCTACTCCAAACACACAATCAATTACTTATGCACCTCTTGATGAAGTTGAATCTATTACAAAGATAGACAAAGCTAGTGCAGACGCTAAAGTACAATCGGGAGAATTAATACTAAGAAGATTGTCAGGGGCTATAAGGATTGCTAGGGGAGTAAACTCTCTTACAACTCTAACAGCAGAAAAAGGAGAAATGTTTCAAAAAATCAAGCTTGTTGATACAAAAGATTTAATAAGTAAAGATATAAAAAATATTTATGTAGAAAAGTATTTACGTCAATGTCCAAACACTTATGACAATAAATGTTTATTTATAGTAGCTGTACAATCTTATTTAACTGAATTAGCAAAACAAGAGTTAATTGACTCTAATTTTACAATCGAAATTGATATAGAAAAGCAAAAAGAATATTTAGAAAGCAAAAAAGTGGATACAAGCAAAATGAACGATAATGAAATAAAAAGTTATAGTACTGGCTCAATTGGATTTTATTTAATAAATTTAAAATTAGTGGATGCAATGGAAGATATAAACATAAGAGTTCAGATTTAGAAAGTGGGTGAAAAAATGGCTACAAGTTATGAATCAAATCAAGTGATGAATGGAACTTATGGAGAATGTTGGTTGGATGGTGTGCAAGTTTCTGAATGTAAGGCTATGAAAGCTGAAATAAAGTTAGATAAAGCTGAAATAGTAAAACCTCGCAAAATGATTAAAGGTCAAAAAGTTATAGGCGCAAGTGCAGAGGGGTCTTTAACTTTATATAAAGTAGATTCAAGGATGTTGAGATATATAACTCAAATTATAAAAGAGGGCAGAGAACCTAAATTTACTATTGTTAGTAAATTAGATGACCCTGACGCATTAGGAGCAGAAAGAATTTGTCTAACTGGTGTAAGTTTTGATGGACTTTCAATTATTGATTGGGAAAATGGAAAAGAAGGAGAGCAAGAAGCATCATTTACATTCGAGGACTTTGAGTTGCTTGATGCAGTATAAAAATAATTAAGAATAAAAGGAGAATTAATATGAGTGAAAATAAATTAGAAAAAGAAATAGTAGATAAAAAAGAAATGACAGAGGTAAAAAATATTGTAGATTTGTTATTAAGTTTAGATGCTGATAAGGTAAAAATGCCATCTATAACACATACAATGTTTTGTAAGAAACTAGGAATAGATGTGAACTTTGAATGTAAAGCAATAGAGCCAGAATTTTTTGACGAGCTTCAAACTAGTGGTTTAAAAATAGAAAAAGGTTCTTTAAAGGATTTAGACAATTTTAAAATGAAATCTAATGTAATACTAGCATCATGTAATTTATTTAAAGATGATAAATTATTAAAACATTTTCAATCTCCAACACCAAAAGAACTTTTAAGAAGAATGTTACTTGCAGGGGAAATAAACGAATTATATGATAAAATTTGTGAATTAAATGGGTATAGAGATGATAACAAAAAAGATAAGGAAATAGAAGAAAAAATAAAAAACTAATCAAATCGGATGGAGAAATCAATTTAATGTATCTAATGTTTAGATATCATGATATGATGCCAGCCGATTTTTTTAAACTTAAATATGGTGAAAAGCATGTAATTAGAGCTTTTATGTATCAAGAAATAGATGAAAGAATAGAAGAAATAAAAAGTTTTGGAAAGGGGTTGTAGAGTATGTCAGCAGGAAGTCGAGCTTTAGAAGCTGTTATAAGAATGCGAGATGAAGCTAGTAGGACGCTAAGACAAGTTAGAGATGCTACTAGAGCCCTTCAAAATCAAACTAATACAACATCACAAGCACAAGAAAGATTACAAGAACAATTTAGAAAAGTAAGCAATGCAGCTAAAATAGCAGGAGTAGGGATTGTGACTGGAATAGGAGCAGGATTAGTTTCTGCATCTAAAGCAGGTGCAGAATTTGAAACTGCAATGACTAAGACTTCGACAATGTTTGGAGACACTAAAGTAGATACAGAAAACTTGAATAATAAAGTATTAGAGTTATCTAAAAATACAGGAATTGCGGCATCTTCCATTGGAGAAAGTTTATATAATGCTTTATCTTCGGGTATTCCTGTGACAAAAGATATGGGTTCAGCAATGGATTTTATGACTAAAAATGCTAAATTATCTAAAGCAGGATTTACAGATATAGATACAGCTTTGACTGCTACTGCAAAAGTATTAAATGCTTATAAAATGGATGTATCAGAAACAGATAGAGTACACAAAGTTATGATGCAGACTCAAAATAAAGGTATCACTACAGTCGGAGAATTAGGAGCAACATTAGCTCAAGTGACTCCAACTGCATCAGCAATGAGCTTTAGTTTTGAACAGGTAGGAGCATCACTTGCCAATATGACAGCACAAGGAACACCTACAGCACAAGCAACAACACAATTAAATAGTTTACTTGCTGAGCTTGGGAAAACTGGTACAGTAGCAAATAAGTCTTTATTAGATGCCACAAAAGGGACTAAATATGCAGGAAAATCTTTTAAAGAATTAATGCAAGCAGGAGTGCCACTTAATGAAATTTTAAATCTCATGGATGGAAGTGCTAAAAAGAATAAAAAAAGCTTAATAGATATGTTTGGTAGTATTGAAGCAGGGAAAGCTGCACTCGCACTTTCTGGTCAAAATTCAGAACAATATACTAATAATTTAAAAGCTATGTCTACACAAGTTGATGTTGTTTCAAGTGCATATGCAAAGATGTCTAATACATTAGAATCTAAAGTGGGAATATTAAAAGAAAGTTTTAAAAATCTGGGTATAGAGATATATAGTAAACTAAAAGAACCTCTTAAAAATGCGGCTGAAACAGGGATACAATGTTTAAGTGACTTAGATAAACAGTTTTCAAGTGGGTCACTTAAAGCAGGTATTTCGCAAATTGCACAATCTTTTGGAGATTTAACATCTGCAATTATAAAAATTGCAACAAAGGCATTACCAACTATGATTAAGAGTCTTAGTTGGATTTTGAAAAATGGACCTACTATTGCAAGTATTTTTGTAAGCATAAAAGCAGCTTCTATAATGACTAGTGCTGTCAAAAGTGTTGTTGCATTAAAAAAAGCTTGGATTGCAGCTGAATTAGCAGTTCGAGTCTACATGGTTGGCATGGCAGAAGCTGGTACAGTGTTAAGTGGATTCCAAATTCTTGTTGGAGTATTAACTGGGAAAATGGCTCTTGCGCAAGCTCGGACATTATTATTGGCAAAAGCTAGTGCCTTGTTAGGAGGACCAATTGGTATTGCTATAATTGCTATAACTGCTTTAGTGGCAGGACTTGTAGTACTTTGGAATACAAACAAAGGATTTAGAGATTTTGTTATAAATGCATGGAATAAGATAAAAGAAACAGCAACAAAAGTTTGGGGTAGTATATGTAATTTTTTTACTCAGACAATTCCTCGAGCTTGGAATGACTTATGTACAAGTTTTTCAAATACAGGACAGTGGTTTGGAGAACTGTGGAACAATATAAAACAAACTTTTATAAGTGGTTGGAATGCTATTGTAGCTTTCTTCACACAAACTATTCCAACATGGATAAATAATATTGGAGTATGGTTTGGGCAATTACCTGCAAAAATTGGTTATGCATTAGGAAAAATAATTGCTTGGTATATAAGTTGCTACACATATATATTTACAAACATTCCGATATGGATAAATACTGTTGCAACATTTTTTGCTCAACTACCTAATAAAATTTGGGTTTGGTTAGTAAGTACAGTTCAAAAAATAGGTCAATGGGGTATCGCAATGTTAACTTCTGCTCAAATATATACTTCAATGATTATAAATAATATAGTAACATTCTTTACTACTTTACCTAGTCGTGTATGGACTTGGCTTACAAATACAGTTCAAAAAGTAGTGAGCTGGGGAAGTCAAATGGCAACAAAAGGTAAAGAAGGAGCTAAAAAATTAATAAATACAGTAGTGGATACATTAAAATCTTTACCTAAGAAAGTTTTAGATATAGGTAAAAATGTTGTTAAAGGGCTTTGGGAAGGTATTACAGGAGCTGGAGATTGGCTAAAAGGTAAGGTAAATGACTTTGCAAAGGGCGTAATAGATGGATTTAAAAATGGATTTGGAGTACATTCTCCATCCGTTATAATGGAAAAAATAATAGGAATAAATCTACCAAAAGGAATTTGGGTAGGTATAAAGAAAGAGTTACCAAACCTAAAAAATAATATTAATAACGTAATTAGTAACTTAACACAAAGAATGTATAAACCACAAGAACTTGAAGAAAGTGACTATACAAGTAAGTACAAAGAAGCTATAGCTCAAAGAACTGAACAAAATACTATTAATAAAAGCGAGAGCAAAACTACAAATAATAAAGAAAATAATAATATCACTATAAATATAAATTGGGGTGATGTTACAGTTAAAGAAGAAGCTGATATGACTAAATTAACTAAGATGTTGGTAAGAGAAATAAAATTAAATTTAGCAGGTGGTGTATAGAAACATGTACCCCTAAAATATAGCAATATATGCTATAATCGTAGTATAAATTGCTATATTTTAAGGGGGAAATAAATATATGGGATTATTTGGTAAAAATGAAATATGTGTTATTTGTGGAGAAGAACAATCTTGTAGACTTAAAATAAAAGATGGATATGTTTGCAAAAAATGTGTTGATAAATGTGGTATTGGATTAGTTACATTAGGTAAGAAAAATAAAGAAATAACAAAAGAAGATGTTGTAAATGTTATTGAAAAAAATGAAAATAGAGCAAAGGAAGTAGAAAGTTTTAACGCAACTAAAAAGATAGGGACTTATTTAGAAATAGATGAGTCACAAAGAAAGTTTTTAATTCCTAATAAGTTTGGAAAATTGGCACAAGAAGTTTTATTATTTGATGATGTTATTGATTATGAATTATTAGAAGATGGAGAAACATTGATAAAAGGTGGATTGGGTAGAGCTTTAACAGGAGGAATCCTGTTTGGGGGCGTAGGAGCTGTAGTTGGAGGTGTAACTGGGAAAAAGGAAACTAAAGCAATAATAAACAGTCTAAAAATAAAAATAACATTGAACAATCTAAATATGCCTGCAATATATATAGATTTAATTAATTCGGCGACTAAGAAAACATCTTTTATTTATAAGACTAATTATAATATTGCACAAGAGATATTATCTACATTTTCAGTAATTCAAAATGGAAATCAAAAAGATTTAGGAAAACAAATTGATGATACTGTTCAACAAAATAATGACCCATTAGAGCAAATAAGAACATTAAAGGAATTGCTAGACATTCAAGCGATAACAGAAGAAGAATTTAATGCTAAGAAAAAAGAATTATTAAATTTATAATATATAAAGCACTTACTTTAACAAGTAGGTGCTTTTATTATGGAGGTGATTGTGTTGAATAAAGGCATAAAGTTTATTGGCTCATTAAAGCGATTAAATTTCTTAATACAAGCAAAAGAAAATTTAATTAAAGATATACATGAGTATTCAAACAATGAAGAAGATATTGCTAGGTATGAAAATTTGGATAAAGCTTTTGAAAAAACTATAATTGATGAAGCTAAGTTTTTAATATCTTTAGAATAGATATAGAGGTGATGTAATTGGAAATGTGGATTAGACAAGCAAATGACACTTTTAGATTTCCTGTTTTTCCATCTTCTTTTGAGATAAACAGCAAAGCAATAGTAAATACCTCAAATGTATTAAAACTAGGGGAAATTGCAGTGTTTGGAGGTGTAGGTTTAAGAACTACAGAAATATCTAGTTTCTTTCCTAAGAATGAAACAAGTTACTGTGATTATACAGGCTTCCCATCACCATATGACTGTGTAAATAAAATTCAAAGATGGATGAATGAAGGTTTTATATTAAGGTTTACAGTTACAGAAACAAATATAAATTTTGAATGTATTATAACAGATTTTCAATATGAAGAAAAAGATTGTACAGGGGATGTGTATTTTACATTAAGTCTAAAAGAATATAAAAGAATACAGATACTTAAAGTAAATACTAATAATAATGAAAAGTTATCTTCTGTAAAAAATGTTCCTCTAACAAAAGGATTTGATACTAAGCAAAAAACACATAAGGTAGGTAAAGGCGATAGTCTTTGGTCACTTGCAAAAAAATATTATGGCAATGGGGATTTGTGGAAGAAAATTTATGATGCAAATAAAAAACTTATTAAAAATCCAGATATTATAAAAGATGGTTGGGTGTTAACAATTCCTTAAGTGAGGTGATAGAGTTGCAGAAAGAGGATTTAACAGAAAAAGACTTGTATTGTATAGGCAAGTTTATACAAATTGGAGCTATAAAAAGCTTTATGCACAATGAAAAAAACTTAGATTTCCCATGTACAGATTGCAAATACTTAGATAAATGTTTTGGAGATAATAGAGAATCGGATTTTTGGGATACTTTTTTAAAGTTAAGTAAATTGACTGATTTAAAATTATCTCCATTTAAAGGTTTTAACATAAATTAATCACTTATAAATCGAAAAGACAAGAAGGTGATTTAGATTAATAATATAAAATTACAGGTCCATATAAAAAATGGAGCTATATACAACATAACAGATATAGTAGAAAAGGTAACTTGGTCAGGCGATTATAAGTCCCCATCAAGGACACTGGAGTTTTCTATAGTACAGTCAGCTTCTGATATTAATTTTAGGCAAATTAATATACCAATAGCTAGTACAGTTTGTTTCTATGTAGATGAGAAAGAACTCTTTAGAGGAATGATAATTAATAGGTCTAAAGATTCAAGTAATAATAGTATTAGTTTTGTATCTAAAGATATGGGGTTTTTACTTACTCAAAGTGAAGTATCATACAACTTTAAAGATAAATTAGTTGAAGATATTGCAAAACAAGTATTTAATGACAATAAACTTGTAATAGGAAACATACCTAAGACTGGAGTAAAACATACAAAAATGTATATAGGCACAACTGGTTATGATACCATAATGAGTGCATATACAGAGGCTAGTAAGACAACGAAGAAAAAGTATATGATAGAGTCTAATTTAGATAAATTTAATATCATTGAAAAAGGGACTATTACACTAAATGTTATGTTTGAAGAAGGGTCTAATCTTATTAACACGAGTTTTTCAGAGAGTATGGAGAATGTAAAAAACAAGGTATTAGTTGTAGACCAATATGGGAATAAAATTAGCGAAAAGGTTAATGATGAGATTTTCAAAGATGTTGGAGTAATTATGCAAAAAGTTATACAGCAACAAGAAAATAGTAGCGTAGATGTTGAAAGCGAGTTCAAAGGAATAGAGCAGACTTGCAACCTAAAAGGCTATGGTGATGTAAGTTGTATAACTGGTCGAGGTGTAAAAGTAAAAGATTCTTATACTGGTTTAGTAGGGCTGTTTTATATAGATACAGATAAACATAATTGGGACAGTAGTGGAAATTATGAGATAGACCTAGATTTAAACTTTCAAAATATCATGGATGAAAAGACAGCAGGACAAGACGAACAAAAGGAAGAAAGTTCAGATTTGAATGGAGAAGGTACACTAAATGGAAGAGAAGTAAAAGCAGAATTTACAGCGTATTATCCATCAAACAATGCTATGGAGGGCGGATACTATCAAGCTATGGATGGCAAAAGACTTGTGCCTAGCAATAACACTTGTGCCGCACCTTCACAGCTTAAATTTAAGACAAAAATTCAAGCAAAATGTGCAGGGACAAAAATAGACGGGAAAACATATACAGTTACAGACCGTGGAGGAGCTATTAAAGTAGTTAATGGAGTATATAAAATAGATATATTAATGTCTAGTAAAGAAGAATGCAATAAATTTGGAAGAAGAAAAGGAACTATAATTATAGGTGATGGTACAGGATATACAAATGCAACAGGAAAAGCAGGTACAGTAATAGCAGAAGCTAAAAAACATCTAGGGAAGCCTTATAAATGGGGTGGAAATGGACCTAGTAATTTTGACTGTTCGGGATTGATGGTATATTGCTTTAAGAAAGTTAATGTTAATCTGCCAAGAACTTCAAGACAACAAGCAACAAAAGGTAAAAAAGTAGAAAAAAATAATTTACAAGCAGGAGACTTGGTGTTCTTCCATAATCCAATTAGCCACGTCGGGCTATATATAGGCAATGGAGAGTTTATAGAAGCACCTACGACAGGGAAAAATGTTAGAATAAGTAAATTAAGTAGTAGAAAAGATTTTAATACAGCTAGGAGAGTTTTATAAAAAGGATGGTGAGATAATGGCTAATTCAATCAATGAATTTATAGGAATAATAAGAGAAGAAGGAAAACATTACAATGAACCTTCTTTTTTTATTGGAAAAATTAAAAGTAAATTACCAGATTTAAAAATAGAGACAAATAACATTACATTAGAAAAAGAAGATATTTTAATAGATAGTTGGATGCTTGATAGACAGATAGAATCATTTGATACAGAAACCAATCAAGAACACAAACATGAAGTAAAAAATCCATTTATAGATACTTTTGAATCTGGAGATATGGTAATAATGTTTAAAATAGGTGATGAATTTGCTATTGTAAGTAAGTTGGTGAGTTTATAATGTCTAATACAATATTTCCTTTTATAGGTGTACCAGAAGACTATGAAATGCCGAAAACAGAAGAATTAGAATTATTTAGAGAAGTAGCTTGGAACTTTGAAAAAGATGAACCTACTTTAGAAAATGGAGATTTTAAAGTTGTTGAAGGAAATGAAGCAATAAAAGTTTGGGTGTATAAATGTATTAAAACCAATAGATATGAACATGAAATTTATAGCTGGGGTTATGGGACAGAATTAGCTGAACTAATAGGTCAGAAATATAGTAAAGGGCTTACAGAAAGTGAAGCTAGTAGATATATAAAAGAGTCCTTACTAGTTAATCCATATATATTAGATGTTAATGTTTCAAATACAAGATTTACAGATGATTTACTAAGTGTAGATATAGAAATTTCAACAATTTATGGGGAGGTGGAAGTTAATGTATAGTAGTCAAACCTATGATGTTGTGAAAAATAGGACCTTATCTAATATAGATTTAGAAGTCTATAAGGGTGAAGGTTCTTTTTTAAGTGATATGGTATCTCCTGTTAATGCAGAATTAGCAAAATTCTATATAGAACTTTCCTACCTTCACAAGAAAGCTTTTATTGAAGATAATTTTGATGATTTTCTTGATAAACGGGTAAATGAGTTTGGAGTATATAGAAAGTTAGGAACAGAAGCAACTGGAGAGGTGACATTCGAGGGGAAGGTCGGAACAGTCATACCAAACGGAACTATTATATCTTACAATGAGCTATTATTCGTAGTAATTAAAGATATAGTAATTAGTTCAGAAATTGAACAAAATATAAGCCCCGTACAGGCTTTAGAAATTGGAATTAGATATAATATACCTGCGAATACTGAATTTAAGCTACAAGGCGAAATAAACAGTATAACAAGAATTTATAATAATTTAGATTTTAAGGGTGGTACAGAAATAGAAACAGACGAAGAATTGAAAGAAAGATTCTATAAGATACAAAATCAAGCTACAAGTGGAAATAAAGCACACTATGAAGCATGGGCTTTAGAAGTTGAAGGAGTATATAACGCTAAAATTTATCCGAGATGGGATGGTCCAGGAACGGTAAAAGTTTTAATCTTTGGAGAAAATAATCAAGCTGTTGATGCAGAAATAATTGAAAGATGTAAACAACACATTGAGGAAGAAATGCCAATAGGACCTGCGTTAACTGTTTTAACTCCAACCATTTTAGATATAAGTATAAGTGCATCTATAAAATTAGAAACAGGATATACATTAGATTTTGTAAAAGAAAGTTTCTTAGAGAGCATTAATAGTTATCTAATAAATGTTAATAAAGAAATAATTTACACTAAAGTAAGTGCAATACTTGCAAGTACAGAAGGTCTACATGACTTTAGTAATTTATTATTAAATAATAAAGCTGAAAATATAACTTTTGAGGAAGACAAAGTACCAAGTGTGACGACATTAGAATTTAGCGAGGTGGTAGTTTAATGAAATTAATTGATAAACTACCTTCTTTTTATAACAATTCTATTACTAGTAAAATACAAGAAGCTTATGACATAGAACTGAGCACACTTAGAGAAACATATGACGATACTTTTGACCAGTTTTTTGTTGACACAGCAACATGGGGATTGGATTATTGGGAGAATATTTTATCTATTAAAAATAGATTTGATTTAAATATAGAAGATAGAAGAAGCAATATAAAAGCAAAAATGAGGGGCAAGGGTACAACTACTATAGAGGTTATAAAAGCGATAGGAGAAGCATATACCAAAACGGATGTAGACGTAAAAGTATTTAGTAATCTATTTAGTTTTACACTTAGTTTTATAACAAATGATTGTAGTTATAACACTATTTTAGAATTAGATAAGAAAATAGAAGAAATAAAACCTGCACATCTTGAACACAAATTCGAGAGAGTTTTATTTGATAAAAGTGGAATTTATGCAGGTGCAACAATTAGTACAGGGGAAACAGTTACAATATATCCTTATGTACCTAGAAATTTAGAAAGTTTTGGAGAAATAGCTATTTGTAGTGGAAATGATAGAGCATTAGAAAAAGTAACATTGTATCCTAAAAAATAGAAATGAGGTGATAAAATTGGCAGAACAACAATATTTTACTCTAGTAACTGACATTGGTAAGGCAGCGATAGCAAATGCAAGTATTACAGGCGAAAAAGTAGATTTTGCAAAGATAAAAGTTGGAGATGGAGGAGGGAGTTCTTATACTCCAACTGAGAGCCAAACAGCACTAAAAAATGTGGTTTGGGAAAGTACACTTGAACATGCACAAGGAGATAAAGATAATCCTAACTGGGTAGTAATACAAAAATTTATACCCGGCGATGTTGGAGGATTTGAAGTAAGAGAGGTCGGTCTATTTGATTCTAAAGACCAATTATTAGCAGTTTCTAGTTATCCAGCAACATACAAACCTAAAGCAGATTCGGGGACTGTAAAAGAACTATTAATAAAAGTAATATTAGTTGTATCTAATGTAGCTAATATCAATCTAAAAGTAGACCCTACTGTCATTCTAGCAACTTTAAAAGATATACAAGATTTAGACACTAAAATAGATACAACCAAAACAGAATTAACAAGCAACATAGAAACTGCTAAAACAGAGTTAATTGGAAAAATAGGAGATACAACACAACTTAATACAACAGATAAAACAAATATAGTTAGTGCATTAAACGAGGTAAAAACTAGTGTAGATAGTATAGAAACAACAGCAGAGAAAACAAGTATAAAAGATACAGACAACTTATTTGAAAGTGACAATGTTGAGGGAGCATTAAAAGAAGTGATGCAAGAAATAAAAGGTAATAGAAGTAGTATTATATCTAGTATAAATAGTAATCTAATACCAATGTAGAAAGCGAGGTGAAATAATTGGCATTTTATGTTATTCAAAGAACTATTAAAAAAAGAAGGGGCTGTTATTCTGAATCTGATATACACATTAGTCCTTGTTATCTTAAAGATAGAAATTATTATGCTAGTTATAATTTAAGTGATGTTAAAAATATAAATATTCCTGAAAAGACCAAAGTTGTTATTAATTCGTTTGAAGCATATTATTTATCAAATAATGAAAAAGTTATTGTAAAAGATTGTGTTATTCGACAAGATACAACCATTGAACTTATACCAGACCCTGTAATTTCTATAAGTAATGACTTAGGCTATATTAGTTATGCTTGTAGTATAAATTATGAAATAATAGATATTGACCCTACTACAAGATTTAAAATAGTCTATAAATTAAATGATGTTATTATAGGTGAAAAGTATAATACAACTGATTCAAACTATACTATAGACTTAACAGAAGAACATTTATCAAAATTAAGTTTTAAATCTAGAAACAATATAACTATAGAACTTAGCACGAATGATGGTGGTATATTTTTAACTAAAACAGTTACATTTACAAAAGGTAATACTAAACCAAAATTAAATATAAATTCTTACAATTCCACTTCTACAACATTTACAGCAATAGACACAGATAATAATTTAAGTAAAATAGAGTGGTTTATTGATGATGTATTAAAAGAAACAATAACAACAGATTTATATTTAGAAAAAACTATAAACTATGAACTTGTAGACAATGCAATACACACATTAAAAATAGTTGCTACAGATGCAGAAAATGCAACTGCTGAGAAAGTTTTAAGTATAAGCAAAGAGATAATGCCGCTTCAATCTGATGCAACACTACAAGACATATCAACTAAGTTGATAGAGATTGGAGAAGGATTTAGGAATGGTAAAACAAGTATTATAAATACTTTAGCATTAAAGAATATAGAAGCAAATTTAAATAATACTTTAGTTGAATTGTCAGAGAAGATTAAAACGAGTTTTGATAGTTCAGATGCTAGTGTTTTACAACTTCAAAATAGGATAACAGAATTAACTAATCAATTAAGTCAAAGAGCTAAATTCGCTAGTGGTACTTTTGTGACTGGTAACAAACGTTGTCCAATTACAATCCCTATAAATTTAGATTTTATTCCTAAACTAATTATAGTTAGAAATTTATATTTAGTAGATGCAGATAATTTAGAAATGAAACTTCCTGTTCTTAGCAGTTTCGATGACAAACATTATGTTGTAACTGAAATAGATGGCGTAGAACGTGCTGTTATGCGAGTTTACATGACTAATATTAGTAAATCTAGTTTTACTATTGAAGCCAAAATTATTGCTAAAGCTCCAATTAATCCAGCATATATAACTTTTGGAGGTGCAGTGTGGTGGAGTGCATTCGATACATTTTAAAAAAATGGAGGAAATAATATGAATAGAAAAAATAGAATAATTTATAATCAAGATGGGAAAATAATATTCCAAACAGGTGAAGCAACAGGTAATGTTTTAGAACATGATGCAATAACAGAGTTACATTACTTAGATGTTGAATTTGGAAGTATAGACTATAGTAAACAGTATATAGAATCTATAAATCCAACAACAAAAGAACTTATTTTAAAAGATATTCCAATCTATTTAAGCGAAGAAGAAAAGAGAATGCAAGAGTTAGAAAATCAAATTTTGTTAAACGAAAATGAAAAAGTAGGAGGACTATTATAATGAATATAAATAATATTGTGGTAAGAATATTAGCAGAGAGGATTTTGAACAAAGGCTTAAACCCTTTAAAAAATCGAGAATTTGAATTAGATGACGTAACTAACACAGAATACAGAAAAGCAGTAGAGGATTATATAATTGAACATAGTGGAGTGGTAGAAGGAGCAGAACCTACAGCATAGGCAATGTTCTTTTTTTATTTCAATTAATTAGGAGGCTTACATGAATGAAGAACTTGTGAAGGAGAAAATAAGTACACTTGAAACAAGAGTAAAAGAGCATGGCAAACAAATCGATAGAATAGAGATTGAGCAAGCAAAGTTTGCTATACAAATACAAAACTTATGTAGTGATATAAAGAATCTAACAGGAGTACTTAAATGGCTTGTAGGAGTTATAATTACAACTCTAGTAGGGTTCTTTATATTTGCTATTCAAAGAGGATTATTTTAATTAATTAGGAGGTTAAGAGATGGATAATTTAATAAGTTTTATACCAGAGCAGTTGCTAATTTTAGTTGCTGCTCTTTATGTTTTAGGGGTTGGATGTAAGAAGTATAAACAGTTAGATAACAAGTATATTCCAGTAGTACTATTAGTACTTGGTGTGGGTTTCTCAATATGGATGTTAGGATTAAATGCTGATGCAGTCTTACAAGGCGTGATTTGTTGGGGAATATCAATAGGTATAAATCAAACTTATAAACAGTTGAAGGAGGAAAATGAATAATGAAAATAGGTATAAATTGTGGGCATACAAAAACAGGAGCAGGGAGTGGAGCAGTAGGAATAATAAGCGAGTCTTTAGAGACGAGAAACGTAGGATACAAAGTAATAGATAAACTAAAAAAACTAGGCAATAATGTAGTCGATTGTACTATAGATAAGGCATCTACACAAAGTGAGTGTCTGTCTAAAATAACTGCACAAGCTAATAGACAAGATTTAGACTGGTTCATATCAATACATTTCAATGCAGGTGGTGGCAAAGGATGCGAAGTTTACACATATAAAGGTAAGCAGTATCAAGATGCTGTAGATGTTTGTAAAAATATATCTAAGCTGGGATTCACAAATAGAGGCGTAAAAGATGGAAGTGGATTATATGTAGTAAAGAAAACAAAAGCTAAAAGTATGCTAATAGAAGTATGCTTTGTAGACACCGAAGACGCAAATAAGTATTTGAGTTTAGGAGCTGATAAATTAGCTACTGCAATAGTAGAAGCTATAACTAAACATATAAGTTCAGCAGAAGAAAACAATTATAATAGATATAAACATACTATAGTCTATTCTGGAGATGATAAAGTATCAGCAGACATTTTAGGACTATATTATAAGAGAGAAAAAGAAAGTTACTTAGTAACAGATATAAAAGACTATAAACCACATAGAACACAAAATTTGTATGTAATTGGTGGAGTAACTTGTAATAAAATGAAGGAAATGAGTAAGACTACAGGAGAAAAATTTACTCAACTATATGGTAATGATGTATGGTCAACAATGGATAAGACTAGAGAATTTGTAAAAGAAAAATTGTAGAGTTAAAGGTGATAATATGTTAACACAAGAGAAAAGTTTTTATCCAAACAATATTTACCCCAAAATAGATTTTCTCAAGATAAAAAGGCGGTTAAAATCAATATACAAGAATGATTTATCAGACTGTGGAAGCATATGTATAATAGAGCGAAAAGAATATTCTATAAGTGTAAATAGTATAGGTGAGATAAATGTATATTATGATTTAAAATATGAAAATAAGATACAGAATGTAGTTGATGAGATTGAACAGTTATTTAAGTCTCAAGTTAAAAATTTTAGTGTATCAAAGTTTAAGAATTGATGATTAGAAGGTAGCAATTAAAATAGTTGTTACCTTCTTTTCTATATTTTTGATACAGCATCTTTTATGTATAATAAAAAATAGATATTACAAATGCTAATTTATCAATTTTAAAAACTGGAAAGGCTAAATCTATTCGATTTTCCACATTAAATGAGATTTGTAAAGTTTTAGATTGTCAACCAGGAGATATACTTGAATATGTAGAAGATTAAGAAATTGAATTAGAAGATATAATAATTTTGGTATATCATAATTGTGATGCAGACTTTTATCCTAAAGATGATGATAACAAATAAGAGTGGCGTTAGTCACTCAAGGTCCCCTTTAGGGGATTTTTTTATTTTGTACAAAATGGTAAAATATATATTATAGAAATGGGGGGAAAGTAGTGAGCAAGATAAACAATAAAAATAAAAGTTGGATTGAAAAGCATAAGATATTAACCATATTTATAAGTGTAATAGTAATTCTTATTATATGTATTGGCTTACCGTTATTAATAAATAGGGTGTTATATTGGGATATAAGAACACATAATTCAACAGATGGTGAGTGGTTAAGTTTTTGGGGCAGTTTTTTAGGTGGTATATTTGGAGGGTTAGCAACATTAGGTGCTATATTGATAACTAGAGAAATGGCTAAAAAAGATAATGAAGAATTAAAAGAAAGTATATCTAGGGAAAGAGAGCCTAAGGTTATTCCTATTAAGAAAAATGCATATTTGTATAAAACTTATGGTAGTCCTTGTATGTTTAATGAAATTAAGACATCAAGCGAAGTGCCAAGATGTTCAGATATTATAGAATTAACACTTGTGAATGCAGGGAAAGAAGCAGCAATACAAATAGAAGTACTTTGGGAAAAACCTCAGAATATAGTTAAAACCGAATATTTAACAGATGATGATTTAGAAGTATGTAATAATTTCTTTGATGAATTTGATGAAAACGAAAATATTAAAATCGAGAAGGAATATATTTCTTCTTTACAAGAAGTTGAGATAGGTTTAAACGCATATACTGAAATGTATATTAGAGAATTATCTAGTAAACTTATAGATAATTTTAGAGAAAATAATGAAGCTGGTATATATATTAGGAAAAATATTAAGGCGGGTACAATTAATATTAAATGTAAGAACATATATGATAAATCCTATAATAAATCATATGATATGGAAATATCAATATTTGAAATAGATAGAAGTAATGAATTATATACTATAAATATAGAATTTAATTTGATTGAAGATGAGGGGTAGCCCTATCTTTTTTTATTTCAAATATTCAATAATTTATATAAAGGTAAAATACTCAAGAAATTTATTTGAACTATCTTAAAAACGATTTAAATAGGTCTTTTTCATACACAAAATCATATGATATAATAAAAAAATAGAAGTGTACCAC